>OMVH01000053.1 GCA_900314365.1 uncultured Prevotella sp.
TTGTATCCTGGACGAGGCTGAAGGAAGAATACCCCCGGTCCTTCATTTGCAAAGAAAAGAAGAAGAGAGATGACAATCAGAATTGGAGAACAAAGGATGATTGCTGTTAGTGAAAGAATGATGTCCAAAATTCTTTTGAAGAAATGCTGATACATGCTATCGTTCGTCGGTTAGATGATAATCCTCTGGTTGCCCCCACAGTTTTGCGTAAGGATTCTCTGCCATTTCTTTTTTGAAATCACGCAATTGGTCCAGATAAGAGTATTTGGGGGTCCAGTTCAGTTCCTCAAAAGTCTTTGTCGCATCGAATGCGTTCTCTAGTGGATCAGGCTTATCTTTTACGTATGTAATTGTAGAGGGATTGTCTTTGGGTGAGAAAACCTCAACGATACCTTTGATTTGTTCCTCAAGAGACACTTGCCAACCATTGCCTACATTATAGGTGCCACCTTCAATGTCTGAAGAAACACAGTTGGAAACAAGTTGGACAAAATCCTTGATGTACACCATCTCCTTCTTTTTCTTGCAGTCGCCCCAAATTTCAATAGGCAGACTCTTCATAGCCCTGTCCATCAGCATCCGGTAGGGCATCATGCGGCGTTTGAAGTTGGCATAATGGTAGGGATTGGGGTGATACTCATAGATAGTAAAGAATCGAAGGATGAATCGCTGGAACCCGTAGGCAGCATGACAGTGCTCTATTAAGTCTACAGCTGCGTTCTTGGCTATAGCGTAGATAGAATGGTCACCCGTGAGAGGAAAACTTCGCCGCAAGTCCGGACCCAATTTGCCTCCATTCTTGAATCCTTCAAAATAGTCGGCCAAATCATAAGGACTCTGAGGAAAGATAATCTTCTTGCAGTTGTGTTGAAGCATGAACTGCAACACGTTAAGAGTTCCAACGGTTATCGACTCTATCAGGTCTTGCGGGTCGTAAGCATAACGGGAGGGTAAACTGCCGGCAAAATGACAAACAGCGTATACGTCGCCAATCTCATTCAGAATTTTAAATGAGTCCTTGTCCTTTATGTTGACAGAATAATAGCTCATCCCCCTCTCCTGAAAGAACCCATTGTCATTCTTCCTGCCTCCGACAGCTATCACGTCATAGCCATCGGCCTTTAACTTGACACTCACAGGTGCTCCTAAATTTCCTGTTGCACCAAAAACTACTACCTTTTTATTCATAATTGCCTTTAGTTTTAGATACCTATAAGAATAGTACTTTAGTACTCTCTATAAAATTTCTTATATCTTTATGTTTTTATTGAGTGAATAGAAATTTAAAGTGATATGTAAGGATGTTTTCCTTTTATAATAGTGATTGGCATCTATTTCTCCAGTCTCTTGTATTCTGCCAACAAAGCCTTCCAAATCATTTTCTGCTCGTAGCGTTCTGCAATGTTCTTTCGAGCATTATCAGCCATTTTCGCAGTTTCCCCTCGGTTAACAACGAATTTCCTCATTGCCTCGAAAAGAGCATTAGCATCTCGTGGCGGAACTATTACTCCATTATATCCTTGTTTGATGATTTCCCGGCTACCATTAATGTCCGTCACTATGGAAGGGAGCCCCATTGCCCCAGCCTCTAACACCACATTCGGCATCCCTTCTCTGTAAGATGGAAAGGCTAAAGCGTTGGATGCCGCATAATAGGGCCGTGGGTCTTTCTGTCGTCCAACAGCTACAATACCTTCTCCTTTTTTAATTCGCTCATCAGTTTCTGTTTTTAGCGGATCCAGTTCATTCTCATAAGGGCCGACGAGAATTAGGCGTGTGCCCGGAATTATCTTATGCAGACGGTCGAAAGCTTCTACAAGTTCGTTGATGCCTTTATCTCCAACAAGTCTGCCAACGAAGCAGAATGAGAATGCATCAGGTGCTTGTATTCGCTCGGCTTTTCCCATCACTTCCGGAGTACGGTTGTAATAGTTCATGTCTACTCCTCTGACATTTCCATTAGCAATTAACCTCAGTGGCTTCTTAGTGATGTGAAAGCGCTCTAAATCTTGCTTGACCCCCATGCTTTCAGGGTTGATGTCTGTGGCGCAGAAGCAGAGGATTTTGTCTGTTATAATCAAAACCCGCTTTAGAAGTCCGGTAGCAGTAGGGAAAACAAGGCCTGTGTAGGTGTGCATTCTTACGGGTATATGGCATATCCAAGCGGCAATCATGGAAATTAGTCCGGCTTTAGGAGTTATAGAATGAACAATATCGGGTTTCTCTCTACGAAAAACGCGTATCATCTTCAAAAGTGAGCGTAAATCCTTAAGGATGGAAATGTGCCTTTCCATCGGTACTGCTATTGTTCGAACTCCCTCTCTTTCTGCTATAATTTTTAATTCTGGTTGCGGAGAAGATACTGCAATTACTTCATAATATTCAGATAGCATCTTCAGTTGTCCCCTGCAGAAGCTGTCCAGTGATTGAGGAACAGTAGATATCTTGATTATTTTTTTCTTTTCCATTATCCTTTTTAATTTAAAGATTCTTTTCCGAACATTTTAAGTTGCAGATACAGATGTGTCAGAGTTTCTTTATTGCCAACAAATAAAAAACCGCCATTTTATTTATTGGTAATAAACAAACCCCGTTCTTGTTATTTATTGTGGGCAAACAAAAGTGAGCTATAGATGTCGAGGTAGCCTTCGGCTGTTTTGGCAATGTCATATTCTTTTGCTCGGGTGAGACACCTCTTTACAATATCATCATGATATGCCTTGTCTGTCATCAGTCTCAGGATTGACTCAGCCAGCTGTTTGTCGTTTCCCTCCTCGAACATTATGCCGGCCCCCTCGGTAATCTCCCGTATGCCTTTAACATTGCTTGCCACAAAAGGTTTCCCCGAAGCCATTCCTTCAATGTTGGAGAGTGACATTCCTTCGTAGTGGGTAGACATGACTACTACATCGGAGGTCTTGAGCAAACGTGGTACGTCGGTCCGAGCCCCCCAGAATTTAACCCGATTGTCAAGTCCCATGTCGTGGGCCAGTTGCTCGCACTCTTTCCGACGTATGCCATCACCTACGAGCCACACTTTGTAGTTCCCGGGCAGATGAGTCAAAGCCCTAATAAGAACCTCTTGCTGTTTACCAATCCGAAATGCGGCTACCATGGTTACAATAACATCACCAGGCTGGCGGTAGTCCTCATAAGGAAGGGCCGTGTTGTAAGCCCCCACATTCACTCCATTCGGTATGGTCCTTATGTCGTAGCTGTTACCGATATATTCTCTCAGTAGTTTCGTGGCTATATCAGATATGGAGATGATAATGTCGTATTGATGATACATCCACAAGTCAAGAGGTCTGAGCCACCAATGGTGGCGCCTTCGGTTATCCGTGCTATGCTCTGTTGTGACGAGTCGGCAATGAGCCCGACCTAACACCTTAGCGATTGCAGCGAATAGTTGGCAAGCTGTATTGTGGGTATGTACAATATCGTATTGTCGAACGATAGGTATCAACTTTCGAATGTTAGACAGACGGTAGACATTGGGGCTGTCGCCTAATGACATTACCTTCACTCCCTTCAGCCTCAGCTTTTCCATGAACGGGGTCTGTAGTCCGTCGAAGACCAATACATCTACCGTATTACCTTCATGGTTGAGCAACGGAACGAGATCGGAGAGCAGGCTTTCGGCTCCACCCGTTCGCAGTGATGTGATTATTTGGAGAATCTTTGTCATTGACTCAACGTATTTTGATTAGGTCTATCCAGTGCAGAACAAGGCCAATGGGAAAAACAACAATCCATTTGGTGCTAAGCTTTGGGAAGGAAATGTCTTTTCGGCAGCACCAAAATCGCCAGTAGTTGATAGCAGAACGCAATTTGGCGGAAAGTGGAACGTCGTAGGTGGTCATCTCCACATAAGTTGTCATTGATGCTACAGGGCTCTTCATTCTAATACGAATGATGTTGTTTGTAAGGCCCCCTGCCAAATAATCCCTGAAATAGATGACCTTCGGGAAGATGTGGAGCTTGTATTGCTGGGCAATCCTATTCCAAACAAGCATCTCTGGACAAAATTTTTCTCCTTTTATCTCTGGGAATGGGTATTTCCTAAGAATGTCCGTACGGTACACTTCTGCCATGTCGCCATCCACTCCTAATTTATATCTCAAGTCTATTGTGTTGGCATCGGAAGCTACCATAGGGTGCCCTATTACTCTGCCGTCCCTATGTGCGATATAGCCGCAAACACCGGCAAAGGCTGGAGTATTCTTTATCTCAGAATAGGCCGCTTCAACATCTTCAATGGCATGGGCAGGTAGTTGGTCGTCGCTGTCCAGGATAAAAAACAGTTCACCTTGGGCTTTTCTTACTCCCAGATTGATAGCAGTGTGCTTTCCTCCGTTTTTCTTGTAGAAATAACGTATAGAGAAGTCGGCAGACTCGTACATGCCTTCTACAATCTTATGAGTGTTGTCTTCAGACCCATCATCAACTATTACCCATTCGAAATTATGAGTAGTTTGCTTGAGCAAAGATCCGAAAAGCTCTGGTAACAGTTTTCCTCGATTGTATGTAGGGGTAAAAATTGTTATCATATTCGATTATTTAGCCATCGTACGGTTATAGCGGAACACGTTGTAAGGCCCAGGAAAAGTATGCTTGATGATTTTCTTAATCAAGCGTACAGTAGCCCTTACGGGATGTCTTATAATGTTTAAGTCTCTTTGGCGCCTCCAATAGTGGTCCTGCAGACGGCAAGCATCATCTATGGTGGCGGTGTCTTCATAAAGACAGTCTATCAATTTTCTTCTAAGTGGAAGCATCGGGGGACAAGTTCTCATTTGTCCCTCTGCCACAACATCAAAAGGATGCTCTGTCAAGTGGCAATCGATCTCTTTTAAAATATTAGCACCTTTCTGGCTGAAAGCGACAGCACCGCTCACTCCCTCTTCATTTTCTTGATAAGTTTTTCCCCAAAGGTCACATATCCGTATGTCGGCTGAGGATTGGTCGTATTTATATTTGCAGTGCTCATAGCATTGTTTGCCTAAACACTGATCGCCGAGGAATAGTCGGAAAAACTTATCTCCTTGTGAATATCGGCTTTGTATGAAAGCCCCCCGTTCAGCAATGGATTTGCTGTTATTTTTATGGCCGTTTGCTTTCATGCTATGCTTATCACCGTCAATATCTATTATCCAACTGTCGTGCCATCCATAAGCTTTTTTGTTACGCCAGGATGCATATGTTATATTGCCCACTGTTTTTTCTGCTTCCTCGCAGTATTTGTCCCACACAAGCATCGAAGGTACACCATGACAGAAAAAGTCGAGAAGAATAAAATGGTCTTCCGGTAGTCTCATCTTTTTCATGTAGTAACGAAACGAATCAATCTGACAGGGAGAGCCAGTGATGAGATATTTTCCTTTTCTGTCAATACCTTTCCAGCCTTCAACGGGGTAGCTTTGGATGTACTTGCTGCCAATGGTTTGAGTCAATTCCTCCAAAGTACTTGCCACAAAGTGTTCGGCTCGATTTTTTTCTACATTGTAGCGTACCCCCACAGTCTTATAGCCTTTCCCTAAAAGATACTTGGCAATCTCAAATCCCGCACCTCCTGAGCTACATTTTTGCAGTACGATCTTGTCTTTACTCTTGGCTGCATAGCTTGCCAATGGAGCATTTTTTTGTGCGGGTTTTGTTTTGATATAGGCGCATACATCTCTACAAAGGCCGCAATGGATACATTTGTCGTTATCCGTAATGAAAGGTTCATAGAAGCCTTCCCGGTTCAGATGTAAATCGATGATATTGACCGGGCATGCTTTAGCACATACACCGCACCCATAACAGTTTCTTATATCTGATATGTTGAGCTTATCCATTCTCCTCCTTATCTTAAGTTGAAATCCTTTATTAAATTCTTATTTACCAATAGACATTGCGTCATGCTGTTATTTTCCAATGTTAACACAGAGTCGAAAGGGATCGCGGTAAAATTTGTCTACAGCATACGCTTTATCGTATTCAAATCTAGTATTTACGATATCCTCTTTTCTTATACCATTGGTAAGAAAAGTCTTATACGGATAGAGAGAGTATCCATTTTGCCAGGAAGTATAAATGCGCAGGTTAAGGAACAGGCAGAGGAGAATCATCAACATAGACCAGTCTCTTTGTCCGCGACCCACTGATACTACAGTAGATATTGTGACAATAAGACCCAACATGAAGTACCATGACAGACGACCTCCGTTCGGCGAACGTACGAAGAATAGCAGGGTGGCGCAAAACATCAGAGCCAGATTCAACATTACCAAGTCCACTTTGTCATTGGGAACATATCTGTATCTCTTTAATATGATATAGAGAAATAAGAAGGCTTCCATAGCATAGGCTACACGGAAACTACCAGCCGCATTATAGTCACTCTGCATCTCTACTACAGATACGTCACCATAAACTGAGAAAATGGCATTGGGTATGGGGGTAATACCTATCAGCGCTATGAAAATCATCAAGTACAAGATATTTCGTGTTGAAAACTTTCTTATTGGAATAAAATACGCTGGAAGTAGTATTATTGCTGATTTGTGTATGGTAGTAGCTATTAGTATTACGAGAAAGAATTTCCAGGGTTTTCGATCGATGATATATTTGATAGACAGCCATGCAATAGAGGCTCCTAACACCTGGCGTAGATAGGTGAACGAGAAGTAAAACCACAACCCCATGAACATAATCATGGCAAAAGCATAGTTGTTGGCATATTTCTTGAAAGACTGGAAAAGCAGAGAATAAGTTAATAGCGTGATAACAAGTATGAAGATGTACCGATTCTCTGTGAAAAAGGAAATGAAGATATTAAGCAAAATAAATCCCTTCTCACCTGGAAAATATCGAAACACATTATTTATTAAATAACTTCCATGCACCGTTGTAACATTGGCTATCGTGTCGAAAATATCACCGTAGATATATCTATCGTATCCGCCAAACATATCTGACAGTCCTACAAAAAAGGCAAGGAACGTCATATAAACCGCAAGAAATACATTTTGTCGCGGATTCCTTACTTGGTTATAGTACGCTATGACCGGAATGAAAAAAATAATAAGGTAAAGCCACATATTAAAAAAATCGAAAGATAAATAATTAATTATTTAGCAAGATGCCTAAAGAAGAAAGAATCCTTTGTCCCCACATCGGTGCGAAATTGCTCTTGATCTTTACGACAAAGGAAGGAAGAAGGAAGCTGGTCGTTCCGGATTTTTGTCTGTTGCATGACGTAGAGTGTCTTGACATCTTTTATATGCTGGTAGCGGTTGAATACGCTTTGGTCCACTCCCATAACGATGCATGCTGACGATAGCCATCGTAATGCGGGATGGATTTCTGCGGGAAGACCTCCGATGATATATATCGCTACCACAGCCTTCCTTAGCCAACTACCCGTATCTTCCATGTAGAACCTTCGGACCATAAGCAGACAAAGCATGAAAATCAGCGGCATGTTTGTGCGAAAGCAAAAATCGTTGTGCAAGCCAATCTTGAACCAACCTAAGATGGCTACAGTAATAAATGCTATCCATAATGCAGGCTTATCTTTGCAGGCTTTGTAGCCAATGATCATGAAAATTCCGAATTCGAAGAACATGTAGATGGCATATCCGTAGAATGTTAATCCGAAGTTTGATAAATCTCTAAGCCCTTTGTTCCCATTCTGATTATTGGACATCAGATATAATGCCGAAACTACAAGAATGAGTAGTGCGATGATATTCTCGAAGCAGAAAAAATAATTCCATTTCTCTCTCCCTTTTCGTTCCATCATATTCCTTCCTATCCAGTATAAAACGATGGGTGCCAGTCCGACAAGGGGGAACGGGGCATACAGTAGTAGAGATGCATACACGAATGGAAGCAGTTTACTCCTCACATTGTTTATCATAACCATTATTCCTAAAAAGAGGGGGATGGTCTGATTGAATGGGTCGTAGAGCAATTGCGACATGGGCCCGGCATGGAAATCACCAGGTGTCGCGTTCGTTGAAACGAGGTTCACAAGCTGGGGCAAAATATTTCCCGGTTCTGCAACGGGCAGATACAACAAGCATTCCACTATCTTCATTCCCGAGAAAAGGTAAACAAAGAAGAGATAGGAGAGTCTTGTCTTCCCCATCCATCTGCATATTTGTAAATATAGAAGTTCAAAGCCTAACGTCAACCATAGTAATTGCATCATGAAGCCCATTTCCATACTTCCAGAAATCTTTGCAAAGAGAGCAGGAACCATCCAGAATGCTATGTAGTAGCTTTTTGTCAAATGGGTGGCTTCATCATATACTGGCCATGAGTAATTTACTAAGTCTCTGAACATGGCATTGCGCCAATAATGATCGCTCGATTGTACTACATACCCACCTATTCCGCAAAGCCACATTATTGTCAGGCAAATAGCAAGCGACAGCCACAGATTCCTATTACTGATTAAAATTTGTGCACGGTCGCCCTGCTTCCACGTAGTGTACACTACTGCAACGGTGGCTGCTGTTAATGGCAAGGAGTAATACCACTTGCACCAACCTAATAGGAAAATAACTATGCCTGCAAGCAGCCAAGCTAGTGACAGCAAGTCAAGCGTTCTTCTTTCGATTTTCATCTTCGTTATCTTCTGAGAAACTGTGATATTCACCAACTAAGTATACGGGGCGTCCTTTCGTTTCATTGAATATCTTGCCTAAATATTCTCCAAGAATGCCTATGGCAATCAACTGGGACGCACCCAAGAACAGAATCACACAGATAAGAGTGGGAAATCCAGCAACAGGGTCTCCCCATATTGTCACTTTTACAAGCGTCCACAATAGGTAGAACAGTGCGCCAACACCTATAAGGAATCCCAAATAGGTAGCCCATCTTAAGGGAGATACAGTAAAGCTTGTTAGGCCTTCGATGGCAAGTCCAGCTAATTGAAAAAAGTTCCAATGTGATGAGCCATACTTGCGGTCACCTCGGTCAAAAAGTATTTCTTTTTTCTTGTAACCAATCCAACAGAACAATCCTTTCGTATACCGCTCACTCTCTCTCATGCGTTTAAGAGCATCAATACATTTGCGATCCAAGAGGCGGAAGTCACCGACATTTTTCAGTACTTCAAATCGTGTTGACTTGTCAAGCAGCCAATAGAATGTCAGGGACAGCTTTTTCCTAAGCCAACTTTCTTTGCCCCTATCGCGTCGCTTTGCATAGACGTCTTCATAACCCTCTTGCCAATATTTCAGCATTTCCGGTATTAGGGAAGGAGGGTCTTGTAAGTCGGCATCCATGAGAATCATGCAGTCACCTTTCACGTAGTCGAAGCCAGCAAGCATGGCATTCTCTTTGCCGAAGTTGCGTGACAGGTCAACATAAGATATTCTACTATCATGTGCGGCCATCTCTTTGATGATGTCTATTGTGTGGTCGCGGCTACCGTCATTAATGAACAGCAATTCCCATGTGAATTTAGGAATAGCCGCCATAATCTTGCTAACCTCTTCGTAAAGATGGGGTAGCGAATCTTCTTCGTTGTAGCAAGGGACAACAATTGATACTATTTTATTTTGCTTCATTTCTATCGAATATTAGCTTATTCAGTGGAATAAGGACGACATTTAATGCCATTGAAATTACTAAGCTGATTGAGAGTACGGAAGCGAACATGAATAGTGGATTCTTTATGTTGTAAATCTGCGTTTTAAAGAGATACCAGCATATCCACGCATGAATCATCCACATGTTAAGGCTGTGTTTGCCAAAGAAAAGGAGCATGCTTCCACTCCATTTTATTCGGTGCGCCAGACTAACAGCAAGTATGACCACTCCTGCCCAAAAGAATGATATTACTGCACCTGTGTAAATATAGTAGCGAAGTATTAAAAGGACAGCCAACAGGCAGATAGTGATCCAAATATTCTTAGTGTCTAAGGTTTTGTGACACTTGTTGATAATATCTGTTTTTGCCATTATTCCTCCAAATACAAATGGGAATAGAATGTACAGTGTTTGGAAGATATTCAGCCCAAACCATGAATAGTGGTTCATTTCCGAAGATATCACATAAACTATATAAGCAAGTATTATGGCTGTCCAGACATTTAATCGGTCAGTCGTCTTAAAAATTCCGAAGGCCGCTACAGACAAAATGCAGTAGGGAAGGATAAACCATGCCGGTGGATAATATGAGTCTTTCCAGCCTGTAAGGTTTAACAGAATCTCGTCTAGCGAAAAAGCAAACCGTTGACTTCCGACAAGCAGACATTCCGCCAGTACAAATAGAGTGGTAATGGTCCAGAAGCAGAAGTAAAGTCGTAGACAGCGTGAGATTCTGTGTTGGTCCTTGCCGTGTTGATAAACTTTGTAAAGCCCGTATCCACTTAATAAACAATATAAAGGTACTGGATTGCAGGCCTTGCCTATATTGCCCAATAGAGTGTGAGTGTAATCACTGTGAAAGGACGGGTTGAAGAGGTGATAGAAAATCATAGTGACTATTCCTATGCCTTGCATCATTTTACTTTCTTCGCGTGTCATGTTTCCTTGGACGTAACGGAACCTCTATTTTGTCTGAGGGGTGTTTATTGCTTTTCTTAGATAATATGTCGACTCATTTCGAAGCTTTGATAACAACATCTGTTCTCTTTCTTCATCGTACTCTCCGAAGCTTAACGCCTCAAATGGTGTGTTTTTCTTTATAATGGAGTTGCGGAGTGCTAATTTCTCAAGCAATGAAGTTAAGCGCGTGTCGGAGTGGGTTTCCTGTGGCACTACAGCCATTAATGGTACCCCAAAGTTGACTGTAAAGGAGACTCCATGAAAGGAAGAGGTTATAACCAAGGAGCTGTCTCTTATCAACTGGATGAATTCTTCAATGCCCGCGCCTGTCACTGAATGATAGCTTATGCCGAGCGATTTTGGTATCTCAATATTGCTGTAGACAATAAGTCCTTTACACTCTTGGACATACCTTACCAAATCGTATATATAGGGCGCTGGATTATATGCGTAATCGAGCATGTAAAGGAAGATGTACTCCTCCTTTTTCTTTGAAGTCTTTATCAATTTGCTCCAATCCTCACGGTCAAGTACTAGTGTCGGATCAAGAGTTACGGGGACATCTCTCCCAATCAGGTCTTTTACAATTGCTTGCCCTCGGGTTTCCCTTACTGAGATAGAAGAATAGGTCTTAAGCCGCTCGCTTATCTCTGTCCTTTGCTCCTTGGGGATAGAATCTACAGCGAAACTTGATGAAAAGGCAATCTTGGGACGATCAGCAGGAGCAAACGACAAGAAGAAAGTAGGGTCACCTTTTGTGAAGTTATAGTTCCATACCTGATCACTCCCCGTCATATATACATCATATAAAGGAGGATCGGCTTGCAAATCCTCAACGCTTTTGAACTCTTTGCTCAAAAGTAAATGATTGTGGATAAATCTTAGTAGTTTAGGCTCCTTGTCATAAGCTTTCCTTATGTGCAAGGCTTTAGAAATCCTACTTTTCAGACTAAGCCTATTTTGTGAAATCCCTCGTGAAAACTGCCATGAGTTGGGGAAATCATAATCTATAATTTCACACTCGTATCCAAGTTTTCTTACTATTTCTTGGGTTGCATATGCCTGTAGCACTGAGCCATAATTTATGACCTTATGCATGGTAATTACTCCTACCTTCATTCCTTGTCTGTTTCTTGAATGCTCTAATGAGTAAAAGTGTCAAACAGTTGTTGAGAGATTTTTTTTCTGTCGTGCTCTTCCAACACGCATTTGCGACCGTTTGTAGCCATCTGTTCGAACTTCTCTCGTTGAGCAGTGATTTGGCTAAGAATGTCAAGAACTTCTGTAGCATTCTTGTAGACTATGCAAGACTTGTTGTTCTCAACGGCAATATTCTCCATCGCAAACGGTGTTCCTATAACAAGCAAGCCGTTAGCCAAAGCGTCAAGAACTTTACCTTTGGTGCCGGTTCCGATAGATATAGGGGTAATTTGGATGTCGTGGCGTCTTACCTCTTCTATATAATCGGGTGCGAACTCAATATTCTTCACATTCCATCCGTTTTCCTTCAGTTCGTTTACGTGCCGATCCCATCCTTTACCTAAGAATGTCAGTTCGTAAGATGATCTTAGTGCTCTGCCTCCGTGTTGGACCATAGCTTCTACTAAGGCATTGGCATCTTGCTGCATATAGTAATTGTATTGACCGGCAATAAGCAGACGAATAGGGGTGTGGAATTTTATATCCTTAACGTCAGCACCAATTTCATAATGGGGATGACGCAAAAACTCGGAGCGACAGTTGGGGTTCATCCGTTTGATAAAGGCTGCGTCAGCTTCGCCTACTACATAATAAACGGCATTCTTATCAGCGATATATTCTCTTTCCAATTGCAGATATTTAGGATACATGACCATTTGTCGAAGTAGCATGCTCCTGCTCTCTGTAACAAAGCGTTGACCCAACATGCGATAGTAGTAGAGAGCTTCGCTGTCAGGCCCTATGTGAACTCGTTTATATTCCGGGAAACTTGTCATGAGCCTCCCTATTTCCTCACCGAAAATCCAAATTCCGTCAGGGTGGCTAGCTTTGATAGCCGCTGCCGCCTTGTTGTCTAACCTCAGGTAACTTGTAATAGGGTACCGCATGAAGACACGTAACATCAGCATATAGGGCTTTTCCATCCAATCCATCCATTTGGGTACATTCAGCAAATGAATATTCGCATGTAGCTCCTTCTGCACTGCCTGGATTTTCTCGTTCGGCAATCTGTTGAGGTTGAATGTGTAGATATCAACCTTTATGTCATCATTGCGCTTTACAAGTAAATGGTAGGGCAATGCAGAAGTGCCGCGTATGTTCTCTGCCGCTGGCGTTATCGTTGTTATAAGGACGACTTTCATTTTGTTAAGTTCATTTGGCTAAAAGCTTCACAGCGGAGAGGAATAGGCCGCGATGGTTTATTATCATCTTCAGAAGTGTGGTCTTCCACGAGAGGGTTTTTCCTTTAATGGGATACATACCCAACTCCGTAGCATAGTTGAGACATCTTTGGGCAAAATCGATACCAAAGGATGATTTATCTTTTAAAAGGATTAGAAGCTCTCCCATAACTATACTGTTGCTTTTCCGTCGATAGACCTTCTTTACGGCTGTTGTGATGAAATCTTCTGAAGCAAGATCTTTAATGTGACGGGAGATCAGAATGTTGTCTTTGATTCTCTTCTCCGCTTTTTGTGGATTCGTTGTATGTGTTATCGAATTTGCATTGTATCGGTATCTGTAGACATCTTCGTTGGTGAAAACAACACGGTGGGCTTTCGGATACAGTTTGTGATTGAAGTCTATGTCCTCATGAAATATTCCTGGGTAAAAGGAAGCATGTGCATCCTTCAGAAATTGAGTTTTGTAAAGATTGCACCATACGCTGCCTACAATCATGCTGGAGAGTAATAACTCTTCTCCGGTATAAACCTTCAGGCAATCAAAGGGATGAGTGCATGTTTTTTTTTCGGTTTGTGGATAATAACTTCCTTGAAAGAAGGTAAGATCAGCGTCGTATTTTACTGCAGCAGCAATGACTGCCTTCAAACTATTGGGCTGTATAAAGTCGTCACTGTCAACAAACTGGATATACTTACCCGAAGCATATTTCATGCCCGTGTTTCTGGCTCCACTGAGACCTTGATTCTTCTGTGATATGCAATGAATGAATGGGAACTTCTCAGCGTAGGACTGACAGAGATTCAACGAATGGTCGGTGGAGCCATCGTTAACTAATATTATCTCGTATTGTTTTTCGGTTAATCCCTGTTCCAGCAAAGTGTCAATGCAGTGAGGAAGATAGTTCTCGACATTGTATACCGGGACAATGATGCTCAACAGCTTTTCGGCCATGTTCTGTAGTTTTAGGAGCTTTTTGCTATTTTGCCCACTGGATGTCGTGACGAATATCCCTTGCAGGCATTCCTCCGAGAAGTGTAGCGGTGGTAGTACAAGATTTATTGACAAGCGAACGCTGGGCTACAACACAGTCATCAGCAATTGTCACATTCTTGCTAATGTGACTTCCTGAACAAACCCAAATATGGTTACCTAAGTTTATCGGTCCGTCCGTTTTTTTCCATTTGTCATCAATCATGATAGAATGACCGTCGGTGGTGTTTAGATCGATGTCCCACCCGAAGAGGCAGTCGTCGCCAATTGTGATGTTGCCGTCACAAGTAAAGAAACAGTCACCGTTGCAGAAGAAATTGTTGCCGATATGGAATTGTCCTTTATTGACTATCATTTGAGTGCCTTTGGCAAGCGTCACATTGTTACCAAAGACCAACTCTCCACCATCCCTCACTGAAATCAAACTTTTTCTTGTGCTTCGTCCCTCCGTTCCCATGAATCCCATAACCACCATGGCATGCCGTAACGGAGCGGAAAATTTTATTTGGCCTCTCTTTAACCCTCTTACCCTGACTGCAAACGGCCATACAATAATGGGAACGTGAATGGCTACAGATATAGGCAGGTAACGAAGGCCAAAAAGGAATGAGTATAGATAAATGAAGGGACGGTTAAGAAAGTTCATGTCAGTTCCTTATAGCGAGTTGAACAAATCCACCCATTTATTCATGATGGAATCTATGTTGAAACGCTTGATATTCTCTTGCGCCCTCTTTCCCATCTCTTTACGTATCAAATCATTCTCCATGAGGAAGCAGATCTTTTCTACAAAAGCTTTATAGTCAAGGAATGGAATAACATAACCATCCTCGCCTTGTTTTATTATTTCGCTCGGTCCGCAGGGGCAGTCGAAGGCTATGCAGGGTACACCTACTGACATGCTCTCTAAAATGACTAAGGGAAAACCTTCATATATGGAGGGTAATAAGTAGATGGAAGAGTCTTCTAACTCTGCCATTGGCTTTGAAGTATAAGGATGGAGATGGATTGTGTTGAGGCCGAGAGAGCCGACCAGCTGGTAGGTCTCCTTTTCTTGAGAACCGCTACCGTAAATATCTAATGTCCAATCTGGATGTTTATCCTGCACTTGCTTCCAATAGGGAATGAAATTCAGAAGGTTTTTTTGACGGGAGAAGCGGGCTAATATGATGGCACGCTTGTTGCTGCAATCTGACTTCTTCTCTTTGGCTGTATAAAGGGGATTGGGGATGACCATCGCAGGATTGCCTGTGAGCTGATGGAGTTTCTGTGCTTCCTTTTGTGTGAGAGCTACTATTTGGTAAAAAGGAAATTTGAACCGGAACATCAGTTTATCCTTTGTGCTGGCACTGGTTATTTCTGGATCGTTGTACCAGCCATGAAATTCTAATACTCTTTTTTTCCAGAAACTAAGAAGAACTACTGTCAGCGGCTCTAAATATTGCTGGGTTGATACAATAATGTCGGGATTCACTTTCAGTATAATCCACAAATGCATGAAGCGTGCATATAGGAACCTAAGCATTCTCCCAATGAGCGGAATGCGCAGTAGCGAATCCAGGCGCTCCTGTCCTATCTTGTGCTGTATGACTCGTTCGTCATACATCCCCTCACGGCATATGTCTTCTTTAGCTAAGGTGCAAAGGATATGTACGTCATACCCATGGCTTACAAAATAGTTGGCTTTTACGGAGGTTATTTTGTTAATACCTCCCTTACCGAAATGGCTCTCAATATATAGGATTCTCTTCATCTTTTATCTTCTCAATCGTTTTAATAGGCCATGATATTTACCATAAAGAAGCATCCATAAATCAAATACCTTTGGTCCTAACCCCATAAAAAAATAAGTGAATGGGGCGGCAGATTTGTAGATGCTGATACCGTAGCTTTTTGATAAAGCCATCTGGCGACATAACTGTCGCTGAATCTCTTTTTGGTTGCTGGCGCGTGCTACGAAGTAACTGTCTTTAATGGATTTCAAATAAGAGTTTTTAATGAGTTGAACAGTCGCGGCATTGAGCATCGAGGTGTCCATTAGCATTCTTTTTCTTGATTCTATATAAGTAAGGTATTTCTTCAAAAGTTTCGGGTCTGACCTGTACGCTGTGCTCGCAGTGGGCTCCTCGTAATGATATAGGCCCTTGCTTACATGGCAACCCCTTTTGCAATGTTTGGCGAATTCTACGCCGAAAAGAGTGTCTTCACCTAAGAAGATGTCTGTAGCAAATCTCAGGTTCTGAATGACTTCCTTGCGAAAGAGTTTATTCCAAACAGCTTGGTTGATTTCTGTCTTGCCATATCCTAAGATGGCGTCAATGATTTCGCTTGGAGAGCCCAATATTCCTTCTTTAACGGGTATTGCCTTACCAAAAGGGTCGCAAATTGCTATGTCTGCATTGGCGGATGTTATGCTGTGCAGAAGTCGCTGAAGGTAATCTGGCTCTACGAAGTCATCACTGTCAACGAAACACAAGTAATCCCCTTTAGCTAATTCTATTCCCTTGTTGCGCGCAGCACTCACCCCGCTGTTGGGCTGATGAACCACTTTTATACGTGAGTCCTCATGAACCAGCTTGTCGCAGAGACCAGGTGTCTGATCTGTACTTCCGTCGTCAATCAGGATTATCTCTAAATCTTTATAGGTCTGAATGAGCATGGAGCGGATGCACCGTTCCAATGTGGACGCTACGTTATAAGCGGGAATGACTACCGAAATCATGTACGTTGTTTGGGGCTCTCAGGCGTCGTCCATTTTTCTTTGTTCCTTCTCAATAGAAGATGGTAGAGTAGCGAAACCAAAGACTTAACAACGCTCAAAAGTTTTGGACTAGACGAGAGATACATAATCTCAGCGTACAATTTGCTTTGTTCTGTGGTTATCTGCTGCTGTATATGCTCTTGTTGGAGTGACTTTAATATTCTTTGAGGCAATACTTCTTTCAAATGTTGCTTCCGGTCGTCAGCTAACTCTTTCCAACCTTTTTTCGACATACCGTCGGGTTGTAGGGAGGCAATTACTATATCCTGGTATGAATAACTGGCATCATGGAGTATCAATGCGTCGAACATCTGTGCCCAGTCGGCTGCTATCCGGTAGCTTTCGTCGTACGGAGAGGATTTCAGCAATGACGTTCTGATAAATACTGCCTGATGACAGATTGCATCCTCGTACATGTATCTTAGGGTGAGTTCCTTCGGACTTTTTTTAATGACTGTACCATCAGAATAATTGCCTGCGATATAGTCAGAAGACGGATTCTTTGAAAAGACTTCCTCTAATACAGTGTCACTGAAGAAGCAATCGCCAGAGTTCATGAAGATGCAATACTCACCGCGGGCAATATGGATGGCTTTGTTCATGCCGTTATAGACACCTTTGTCCCTCTCGCTTACCCAGTAATCGATTTGCTCCTGATGTAGGTTGATAACCTCTTTACTCCCGTCTGTGGAACCTCCATCAATGATGATGAATTCATAGTCCTTGAATGTCTGATGAATGACACTCTTGATGGTGGCCTCAAGGCCTGTCTTATTGTTGTAGTTTACGGTTATTACAGAAATTCTCATTTCTTTCTAATTATGTTTCCCATCCTTATAAAGAGAGATTTTGCTCCCGGTGCAAAGAAATAAAACAGAAGCATGTAGACGATTGCAAAGGGGAGTGTTATCTCTAATACTGAAAGGCACCAGTTCAGAAAACTCTTTGAGGCGATTCTAAGAATGGGCTGACAAATGAGTGAAGCCACTACAATGCTGCCTATGGACAACAGATAATAGACTGCAATTCTTTTCCAATATTCCGAAATGGGCTCCTTGAATCCTCTGCTGAAAAGAAAGATTGGCTTCCAGATTACGATTATCAGGACTTGGCTCACAATCTTTCCTGCAAGAATTCCTACGATTCCATATTTGGGTGCAAATAATAAAGTCACAGACAAGAATAGAATGGCTTCGGCCCATGCAGCCCATGTGTCGGAATAAAGACCATAAGCTCCGTTGAACATGTCAACAGCTCCGCGTGTCTGAGTGATGAAGATAGTAGCCATCAACATAACCAGTATCTCACGGTCTAAGATATACTTGCTTCCAAGCCATACACTGATAAATGGTTCTATCAAGTTGAACACTGCAAAAACGACGAAGCCACCGACAAGGAAGCGTACTGCTATAATTTCCCAAAAAACTTCAATGGACTTCTCTTTGTTGCCCTCTGCGACGAGATTGCCTACGCCTGCGCCAAAACTGTTAAGGGCAGAATCGAAAGCGGCAGAAAGTCTGCTTACTACCAAAGTGTAGTTGCCATAATAAGCAACCATCTTCAGGGAGACAAAAGCAAAAACAAGTATCTGGTCACTTTGACTGAGGAGGAAGTCCTTGATTTTGTGAACAAATACTTGTTTGGTATATGTAATTATTTCCTTATTCCGGGGGAAATATTTCTTTCCTTTCTTAACAGAGGCTTTGAGCCAAGGATATACTTGGTCTATCTTCCAATTTAATACTATGCATCCTACAAAGCCGAACACTACTTCAAGTCCTATCCATACATAATAATTTCCCCAGTAATAAGCGACAGCCATCTGGATGACAATCTTCAGAAATTGGGCGCCTTGAAGATAGCCTGTTACTAAATACCCTTTTTGATCGGCCGACAGTATGATTTGCCGATAGTTGATAAAGTAGCTGAATAGTTGGGCAATAAGTATGGAGAAAAACGCAAAATAAATGAGGCTGTACGAGAAATCGGTATGTTTGAAAATTAAAGGTATAAAGCAGCTGATGACTCCTGCGGCAATAAGAATGAAGAATCCAATGCGATTGTACAAGTAACCGAAGACCGATACTAGCTCCTCTATCCTTTCTTTATTACCTTCCTGTAGAGGCTTATACAAATTGTAAGCCACAGCTGTACCTACTCCCATCTCGGCCAGACTGAGGAATCCTAAAATGTTGATAAGGGTTCCGCTAAGTCCCATAAAATCAGCACCAAGACATTCCAGGAAAGTCTTGCGGGAAAAGAAAGACAGAATGACGAAAATGAAATAAAACACCAAGTTTACTCTGGCGTTTAATAGCGATTTACGTATTCTCGATTCTTTGTTCATTCAGTATGCTTACTTGAGGATGAGTGTGAATGTGATGTTGGGTATAGCCTTGTGTTAGGAGTGAAGCAATCAATCTGAAACGTTGTGTAGGCTCTTTTCGGAAAAATGGGCGTGCAGGGATTATAGTATCCGCGTGGCAACTTTTTGGATTCTATTATTGTAGAGGACCACTAACATGGCGATGAGCAAGCAGCAGGGTGTTCTTGGCTGTTCGCTTGTTGTTGGATGACTGGTCCATCCCCTTGTTTTGAAGGTTTGATGTCAGAATATTGGGGTCTGTGCAATTTAAAGTTTATAGTTTAGTTCTCTGATGTCGTCGTTTTATTGCTATACTTTGTGTGTTTGGTGGTAGTTGAGGCTGATTTGCAGGGAAAATAGGGCACAATAAGCAG
>OMVH01000050.1 GCA_900314365.1 uncultured Prevotella sp.
TATTAGTAATGCTTTCCGTAAAACTGTTGTCCGATCGGATTTCCATCAAGTAGATAAAATCGCCACCGTATTGTGCGTTTCCCATCAGAGCACTATAAGCACCTTCTACACCTTGCTTGATATCCGACTCTGTCTTATAGGAATTAGTGACACTCTGGCTGGAATCAGGCTCAATATCGAGGAAGTCGGAGCACGAAGTGCCGGTAAGTATGCAGCAAGCAAACAATGCTGTCGATATAATATTTTTAATCGTCATATCTCAAATATATAAAGGTTAGAAACTAACATTAACACCAAAAATCAACGATTTGTTAACCGGGTAACCTCCATTGTCAATACCTGGACGGAGAGGATCGGTAGCAGAATTAGCCTCAGGGTTATATCCGCTATAATCTGTAATCGTAATCAGATTGTGTCCTGTAGCATAAAGTCTCACATTTCCGATACCCACCTTGCGAAGCCATTTCTTGGGAAGGTTATATCCTAAAGTAATATTGGTGAATCTAAGGAACGATCCATCCTCTACCATCAAAGTAGAGTTTTCGTAGAGCTTGTCAGTAGGTCTCGAACGCGGAGTCGCATAGTATCCTGTCGGCTGGTCTACTGACCACCAATGGTCAAAAAGCTTTTTACTACTGTTGCCCCAACCTTCACCATTCAGCAAGTATGCATTCTGTCCGTTGAATATTTTAGAGCCATATACCCATTGAGCTGTGAAACCGAAATCCACATTCTTGTATTTGAAGGTGTTATTGAATCCCATTGTGAAATCGGGATTGTAATTACCTTTTTCCACACGGTCGGCATCGGTTATCTTCTTATCGCCATCCACATCCTCATAGATGTAGCTGCCAATTTTGGATGTGCTCAGATGAGGATACTTGTCCAAATCCTCTTGTGACTTGTAAACACCTATCACATTGTACACATAATAAGTTCCTACCTGTCCGCCTACTTTCGTCAGACTGGCTCTATTCAAAATTTGCGTCTGATTGGGCCCTAAGGCCAACACCTTTGTTCTGCTTGTGGTAAAGTTCACAGAAGGTTGCCACGAGAACTTTCCGAAACTCAAATCAGCTCTTGCTGAAGCTTCAAAACCACGAGTGCGCAATTTACCATAATTTCTCAATGCGGACGTAAAGCCTGAGGCTGCGGGTATCGGTACATTAAGGAGCAGTCCGTTAGTGGTCGAGATGTAATAGTCGGCCGTAAAGGCCAATAAGTTGCTCAGAAAAGCCATATCGGCTCCCCAGTTCCATTGTTTGGTTTTCTCCCAACCAATATTAGGATTCCCAGCAGTGTTTGGATAGAGGCCATTTGCCACCTTCGTACCATAGACATAATTGGAAATGCCCATCAAAGAGTAGGAGCTATAATTGGGGATTTGGAAGTTACCCGTCACACCGTAGCTGATTCTCCATTTCAAGTCAGAGAATACCTTTTGCTGCTTCATCCAACTTTCTTCCGTCATGCGCCATCCGACAGAAGCCGATGGAAAGCTGCCATAACGGTTGTTTTTTCCAAAACGTGAAGAACCATCACGACGGTAAGACAGCGACAGCAGATATTTACTGCCATAGGCATAATTGGCACGGGCGAAATAGGAGAAGAGCGACCATGCGGCATGCTGTGTGTTACCTTCTGTCACGATACCCGCATTAAGGGTTCTGATGTTGTCGTTGGGGAAGTTCGACGCACTCATATAGGTGGTGTTGTAATCCTCCCTCTGCGCACTGACACCCAACAACAAGTTGATATAATGCTCTTTGATCTGAATCTTATAGTCTAACGTATTCTCTGATATCCAGTTCTTCGTCGTGTAGTTGTAGTTCTTTCCCGTGGCCATGGTAGGCGCTTTCGTGTTATAGCTAGCTAAGAAAGAAGGACGGAAATAGTCTTCCTCTGCATGATTATAGCGCAAGCCAAAGTGCGACTTAAAGAACAAATCATTCGTCAACTTCACATTGAGAGACAAATTGCCAAGGAAATCAAACGTTTTTACTTTGTCAT
>OMVH01000290.1 GCA_900314365.1 uncultured Prevotella sp.
TTACATACGGTGGATTTCCGATTACGATGTCGAAGCCCTCTTTTGAGGGTCTGCTAAACACATCATTGAACCATGTGTGCCATAGGAAGAAGCTTGTGTTGCCCTGTACGTCCAAGTCCTTTACCTCTTCCTTTCGCGATGGGTTGTTGGCGACGATAAGGTTCTTTACCGCCTGATCGATTTCTTTCCTTAGCAATTTGCGCTCAGCATGGTCGCTGACCTCGAAGTATCTGCGAATATGCTCTTTTATGAGGGCACGGCTCATACCGTTTTCATCGTCGAAGATGATTGTGCCGGTTCGACTACCATCGTTGGCTATGTCCTGAAGATCAATGCCTCCATAACTTTCTATGAGCGAGTTGCCCTGCATAATCTTAAAGTCGAGGTTAGGCAACGTCTCGGGTGATGTCTCGTCCACGATGAGCGAGAGCCAGAAGCGCAGACGGGCTATCTCCACAGCACCTTTCTCTATGTCGACACCGTAGATGTTGTTTTGTATGATCTGCCGTTTGATTTCAGCATTGTCAGCAACATCCTCTAAAGTGGTACGGCAAAGGTAAATCAGCTTAAGCAAGCCCATGGGGAAGGCGCCTGAGCCGATGGCAGGGTCACAGATTTTTACGTCCTGCAATCTGCGATCTATGGTGTCTTTTATGTCCTCGATGCCTTCATCCTCCTGTGTTTCCACAAAATTTCTGATGGCTTGCTGCTGTGTCTTGTCCTCATAGCCTGTTGACAAATAGGCGATGAGGCTTTCTCGACACATATATTTTACCACTTCCTTAGGTGTATAATAAGCGCCCTTGTCCTTGTTGTCCTCAAGCAGGTTTTCGAAGATGCGGCTGAGCATCTCAGGATCAATTCCCACTTGCGCGTCATCAGGATCGTTTTCATCAACCGTGAAGTTGTACTCGCTGAAGAACTCTAGAAGGTTAGCAAAGTACTCCTGTGGAAATCGTGATGGGATGCAATCATCAGCATTCCGCTCGAACAGACCACCATTAAGATATGGTATGCGCACCTTTCCTAATACACCGGTGTCAAAGAGGAAATCATCATCTTTTCGGTCTGTGTCGATGGCTGTGAATAAAGGCTCGAGAACCGCATCAAGGAAATTGTCCTTTTGCTGTTCAGATGCTTTCAAAAAGAGCTTATGCATGAAGTTTAAATCGCCTTTTCCACTGTTCCAGTCCTGGCCGGCTGGCACACCGAGCCATCCCTTCTTTTGAACAAAGTGCAAGAAGGTGATGCGGCCGAGCATACGTTTTACGTAATCACGAATGCGTTTGTCGTCGTGCTCAAAACGGGCATAAAGATCCTTGTCATTTTCGGTGTTGACAACTTTCTCCACCCACTTATTGCCTTCTTTGCGATAGGCTTTTCCTGTGATATAACTGACGAAATTCTCGTAGTGGTCTTTATATTTTTTGAAGAATTCATTCGACAAAGCCTCTACAGAGAAAGCATTCTCAAGTGCATCTTCATCTATCTGTTCATGGCGTTCGTAGAGTGCGTGGAAGTTGATAGCTGCTGTAAGACAGGATTGTCTCGGACCTAATAGAAATGTATAGCGCTTTGCACTCGTGGAAGTCGCCTCTTTGTCTCTCTTATGTACGAAAGAAAAGCGCCAGTCCCAATCAGGCTTGCCCAGGTAATGAAACAGCATGAACGCGCAAGTGTATGGCCCCATCATTTGCCTGACAAGTTTCTGTATGTTTTGTCTGTTGCGTTCCATCTTTACTTGGTCAGAGACGGTGATGTCAAAGATGACCAAAGGCTCTATGCCGATATTTATAGAGCCTACCTGCTTGACGCTTTCTACGCCGGTAGCTCTGGCCAGACTCCTTTTTGACGGCTCTTCTTCCAGCCAATCTTTATCATAGTCATTCTCGTAATTGTCTTGCCCAAAAATGGGGAAGATGATATGCTCGACAAATGACTTGCTGCCCTGGTATGGGCTGTGTAAAAAGTCTTTCAGTTCATTTATTTCCATATCTTCAATCTTTGATAACTGCTAACTCTATTGTGGGCTCTCCCTGCCGCTTTTCAACATTTTCAACGAGTTTGCCAATTTCCCGATCTATGACCTGGTCAATATCCTCTTGGTTCAATGCAAAAATTCTTTGTTGCCTGTCGTTAAGTTCTTCATCAATGAGCAATATCTTCCGTATCACGTCAATGCTGCCTTTGTCGACAAGGCGTCGCGCGGACTTGAGCAATGACATCGACCTTGTTGAAATGTTCTTGTTGTGATAGAGGTCTACGATTATAGCCAAAGCTTTGGTGCGCTTGTCACCGGCTCTTGACTTGTTTATTCTGACAAAATAACGGTTGTATGCAGTGAGTGCTTCCTCGGAGACCTCTCTCCAGTTGCCAGGCAGAGGCATCCTTCTTGCGTTTTCGGGTACCCGCATATCCTCAAGCAGGTCGAGAAGGGATATGATTTCCGAGCGCAAAGTGCCATCCTCGTTCTTGGTTATGCGTATGGCGAGTCTTGCGGACTTGGGTGCTTTTACGAGGAAGTAAGCCTTGCCACTCTCCGCCACAGCCATCTCCCAGTTATCGTTGGCCTGGGCTATCTGCTCATACCGCTCGGGATGGGCGTTCCGGTAATCCTTTAGCTCATGCACATATTTCTCCAACGGTGACTCTTCGCCTTCCACTGCTTTCTGGATGTCGTAGTGGCGCAATTCCTCATCCTCAGTAAATATCTTGCTATCCTCCCCAAAGAGCACATGGAAGGACTGCAGCTTGGTGTAAGCCTTGCGTACAAGCTGTATTTCGGCATCACCCTGTGCGCTTGGCATGAAGTTGTAGACATAGACAAAAGGCTCTTTTGAGCCGATGCGGTTGACACGGCCTATGCGCTGCATGAGCCGTGTGGAGTTCCACGGCGTGTCATAGTTGAGTATGACATTGGCACGATGGAGGTTAACACCCTCAGCCAGCACCTCGGTAGTGATGATGACGTCGTAGTCGCTCTTCCATGCTCCCTCATAGTTGGCGTCGAAGTTCTCCTCAATTGTTTTTTCCATATCGTCACGGTTGGCGGCCGTGATGACCAGTGGCCGATGCCCCTTGGCTTTTACCGCCCGCCTCAACGACTCCACAGTGTCAATGGCCTCAGAGAATATGACCAGCTTGCCGGATGTGTTCTTCTGTGGATTGAACAGCTCAGGCTCAAGGCTCTCCTTGAAAGCGTCATACTTCGGATCCTCCGAATTGTCACTCCATCGGTCGAAGAGGTCTTGCAGAATTTGATAATCCTGCTTCAACAGCCTGATATATTCCTCCTTGAAGTCCTTGCGCCTGTATTCCGAGTTCTGCCCTCTGTCGTTGTGCCCCTGCTCATTGAGCTTGGCTATCTTGGCACGTACATCCTCTACACAATCAGCAAAGGTGACCATCTTGCCTTGTTTCCGGGATTTGGCCTCGAAGTCCAGTTCCTTGTTGACGTCTATCTGCGGGCAAACGAAGATGGTGTCATTCTCCCACATGCGAATCATATTCTCTGTGTATCGCCTCAGATTTTTCAGAGACTGACGGAACGCTGTGAATGAGCTTTCCAACCGCTTGACAAGCAGCATCTGCATGATGGTGGCAAGCTGCTTGGCAACATCGGTCACGCCACGGTTACCACGGCCAGTATGTTTCTGCTCGTTGGCAGGGTCTGCAAAATATTCTATTATACGGTAGCGGTAGTACCTGAGCCAATGGTCTGACTGCAATTTGTCCTCATCGGAAGGAGCAATGATGCGCATGGTGTCAGAGAACAGCTGTGCCAGCTCGTCGTCCATGACATATTGCAGGTCGATAGGCCCTACAATCTTAGGAAATACGATGCCCTGCTGCTTCATGTCGTCAGCATAGTGCTTCTCTATGTCGGTACGTGTGCGCCGCTCCAGAATGTCTGTGAGGATGCAGTCGCGCAGCTTCTTTGAGACTTCATCAAGCCGCCGTCGGCGCTCTTTGTCGGGAATGATGTTTTTCCGGTCTATCAGGAAGTCGTATTCACGGCTGACATCGGCAAAAAACTTTTCTATATTACCACCCTCTGCCTTCTTCAATGTGCTATCATTGTGGTTGCGCTCGAAGAGATAGATTTGATTCTTTAGGTCGTTGGGACGGTTGTTCTGTGGAGTGGCCGACAACAGGCCGATGTAGGGGAAGACTCCCGTGTTGGCGCCTATATTCTGAATCAGCTCATCAAGCGACTGATACATGAGGGTATTGCTGTTGCGGAACTTGTGGCTCTCGTCAATGATGATTAGTCCATAGTTTTTGTCCTGCAAGGTGCCGCTAAACTCACCGCTGTCATTTTCATCATCGCCATCGTCCTCATCGTCCTCATCTACATTGCCAATACGTCCTGTCGTTATGAAATCGATGTACGGGGAAATCTTGTCTGCTGTATCCTTGTCAAAATCAGCTATCGTCTTTCTCCAGCCTGACTGTATGGCAGGCGGCGTGATGACAAGCACTTTGCGCTCACGCCCATCATCCTCAGGAGTTGAGAGAAAGCGCTTGATGATCGATCGGATAGTGGCGGTGCCCATCAGATGGCAGGCGGTCTATGAGGAAGCGGC
>OMVH01000048.1 GCA_900314365.1 uncultured Prevotella sp.
AGAATATCAGGTGCTGTCTTTTAGCACGGGCAAAATCTTAGATAGAATACAAGTTGTAGACGCCATGCAGGAAAGTGAGAAGTCCGTGGTGCTCACCGAGTCGTTCTTTTCCACGTCATATGGAATAAAGCCCGACCGCACGAAGATTGTGGGAAGCCTGCTGTATGTGCCACAAATAAACATCATCAACCTGAAAAACAAGGAGGTGAAAGGATTCTTGGTTAAGGGTGGCCCCGACTATACTATTTTTGATACGGACATGAACAAGGCGAAATTATGCTTTCCACGTGTCGTGTGCGATGACAAGCATATCTTCGCATTGTGGAGTGGACGACCAGACGAAAGGAAAGACTACGAATGGTCTGGACTCTATGTGTTCAATTGGAAAGGAAAATTGGAAGGTAAGGTGAAATTAAGCCATGCTATAAAAGAGGTCTTCCTTGATGATGAGCATGGCATCCTCTATGGCAGCAACGAGGACAAGAAAGAGATATATGCCTACAAAGTCAACGATTTCTTCTGAAACATAGATTATGAAACATGCGAAAGACCTGTTTCTGTTGCTCATTGTGATATGCACGCTGGCATCCTGCGGACAAAGGCACAGGATAAGCAAGGAAATGAAGAAGTTTACGGGAACCAAGGTGGTGTTGCCTTTGGACTCGATGCTGAATCTGTCCTGTAAAAACATCAGGAATAGCTGCATGGACACGAAATACTTGTACGTCAGGTATGTGGAATCCGAAGCGTGTAGTGAGTGTGCTGTCCGCCATTTGTCAGAATGGCAGGTTCTCGACACGATGAAGGCTGGTGAGGGCAACAGGCTAAACTACATTTTCATCCTCTCGCCAAACAAGAGCCAATATCCGCATATATACTATATGGTAAGAAGCGACACGCTCTTCAATGAGCACATATACATTGACACGACAAGGGTTTTCGAGCGTTCCAATCCGCAGCTTCCCAAGAGTCATCTGCTGCATACCTTCCTGCTTGACCAAGACAGGAAAGTGAAAATAATAGGCAGTCCCGTCAGTAATGAAAAGGTAATGGGTATGCTTAAAAAACAGCTTGACAATTAAGACTCGCTGCCGTATCTTGTACTTTGAATAAATAGAATCTGTCATAAACCCTAAATACAATATAGAAATTGAACGTTATGAAGGGACTTTGTTCTTTGTTCTCCTTAGCGGCTCTATGTTTTCTTGCCGCTTGCTCTCCGGTCCTGACACAAAACATGGAACTCGGAGCTTCAGAGTCGTCGCTGACAAAAGACAGTATCTGGAGCCATGCCTATGTTACCTTTCTTGAAGAAGACAGCGCAAGCATCTTAGGCGATGTGGCGGATGTGAGATACTGCAATGGCATCTATGCTGTTTTGAATGGCGACAGAACAGCCATTTCTCTTTTCGACAAGAATGGCAGTCAACAGGCATCGTTGAATAGGAAAGGACACGGTCACGAGGAATACATTGGTATTTCTGACTTCGACCTAACACAAGACAAATTATACATATTGTGCTATCCGAACACAAGAATCATAATTGCCGATTTAGCCTGCAATATTCAGCGGGTGCTGGATATTCCTTATGCTTTCACGAACCTTGTTTATTACGAAGGGAACCTTTATGCTTATCTTCCAAACACCAGGAGCCTATATGCGTACGACGGAGCCAAATGGAAAGAGATATTCAAGGAAGAACCTCTTCCGGCTCTGTCTTATGCCAGCAATCCCGTTTTCTTCAAATTGGATGGTGAATTGCTCTATTGTTCAAAGGGAGGAAGCTGCATCCATAGGATAAGCAAAGGAAAAGTAGATGAGCTCTTTACCTTTGACTATCCGGACAAAGGAAAGATAATGAAAAGGCTGAAGCAATCCAGAATGCTTCAAGGAAAAGAAAGAATTCTCATTGCCCCCCACCTGTCATATATTCATTGACTCGTAAGGAAGATTCTTATGTCTTGGTGTACACGTTTCGTGGAGTATATAGGGTGAGTGAGGTCAGCGCCGTGGACTTCTCCATTATTAGGGACGGAGACTTGCTCTGGTCGCCACTTCCCACATACAGTAATGGGACGGATGCGATATCTTGTCAATTCCTGACTAAAGACGAGCAGCCATTTGGAACCCATTCCGGAAAGACTGTTTTCACCAACAAGAAGAAATGGGGAAATGGACGTATGGCTCTAATAAGATATGCGAAGTGATGAAAGCCCCCTCGTTCAGGGGGGCTTAATCATCCAAAACAGAGACAGGCTTATGCAAGGAAGCAGAAACAAATACTGGGCGTTCGCACTTCGTGCCATTACGGCGCTGTGCTATGCGATATTGGCTCTGCCATTGCTGTATGGCCTATGGCTGACAGTGCGATGCTTCGGCATGGACTATTTCTCCATACCCAGCCACTCTATGGAGCCTACGCTCTATCCGGGCGACAAGGTCGTAGTGAATAAGCTGATCATGGGAGCAAGGATATACACGGACCTCCACTTCAATCTTGAAGGAGTCGAACTGAAATGTTTCCGGACCAAAGGGTTTCGCAGGATAAGGCACAACGATATGGTGGTCTTCAATTTCCCCTTCCACGACGGAAAGATCAAGTTCGTGATAAACAATGTGTTTTGCAAGCGAGTGGTTGCGCTGCCCGGCGACAGCATCTGGACGGTAGGAGGATATTACAAAAACAACAACTATCAAGGGCTTCTTGGCATAGAGAGCTCGCAGCGGAAGTTTGCCCAGATGCCCGACACCCTGTTTACGAAGGAGGCTTTCGCTGCCCTGCCTTATGACATGGAGCATGTCCCCTCAACGATAAAGAACATGCACGCTGTTTATGTTCCACACAAGGGGGATGTCGTACGCCTCACGCCTTTCGAGGCTGCTTACTACAGGATGATTCTTGAGTGGGAGACAGGAAAGAAGATTACCTGGGACTGGCAGACGCAATCGGTCTTTGCCGACGGGAAAAGGCTGTTCAGGCATACCTTTGCCCACGACTATTATTTTATGGCTGGTGACAATGTGGCCGACTCCAATGACTCCCGTTATTGGGGGCTTGTGCCGGAGGAATATATTGTCGGTGTTGTAGGATACGTATATCATGGAAAAGAATGAATATATGAAGCTGATGAGTGTCGTTCTTGCTACTGCCATATTCATGCTTTCAGCTTGTACTTCCTTTGGTACGGACGACAGACTTGAAGAGGCACTCTCCCTTGCAGGCGAGAATAGAGGCGAGCTTGAGAAGGTGCTTGACCACTACGAGGGCGACACCTTGAAGTATGAGGCCGCCAGATTCCTTATCGCCAACATGCCCGGGCATTATTCCTATGCCGACACGAATGTCGTAATAAGCTATTCGCATGCCGTCGATTCTATCCTGCTTGCCATGAAGGACTCTGCGTCCGCAGTTGTGAGGGACTCCATCAATGCCTGTGCCGTGCATTACAAGATGCCAGAGCAAAAGAAAGTCCAGGACATCAACATAATGACTTCAAAATACCTTATCGCCAATATTGAGGATGCCTTTGGAAGTTGGCAGAAGGGTATGTGGGCTCAGCACCTGTCGTTTGAAGATTTCTGTGAGTATCTCCTGCCCTACAAGGTCGAGGAGCTGCAGCTGCTGGACAACTGGCGGGGTAGGTTAAGGAAATTCCATGCCGACAAACTCAAGGAACTCGAATGGTGCGACAACTTCCGCAATTCCACACTCGAGGCGTCCCGATTGCTGAGCCGCGTCTGGGGAGACCTCATGCATCCCAATTATGACGGAGCGATTAAGTACTCGATAATGAAATGGGAGACAAATGCAAACGTTCCTTTCGGGACTTGCGACTATTATGCGCCAATAGCCATGGCGCTGTTCCGGAGCAGTGGAATCCCGATAGGCTTTGACTTCACTCCCCATTGGGCGGGTCGTAGACTGGGCCACTCTTGGAATTTCCTCATTGCGGAGAATGGCCACAATTACACTTTCAACGGCATCATTTCGTCGCCGGGCGATGCGCACAACCTTGCGGAGAAAATGGTGAAGGTTTATCGGCATACCTATGCCGCAAACCCAGAACTCATCGAGTTGAACAGAAGCGAGAAGTATGTGCCGCGCCTATTCAAGAGTTTCTTCCTGAAAGATGTCACTAAGGACTATATGTCGGCCGTTGACGTCACAATAAGCTCTTCTGCAATACCCGACCATAGAGGTTATGTTTTCCTGTCAATATTTGGTGAGGATGACTGGACACCGATAGCATTCGGCAGGGTCGACGGCCGCAATGTTTCCTTCAAGAACATTGGAAGAAACGCCCTCTACATGCCTTTCTCTTACGGCGACAAGGGAAATCTGGTCTCCATAGGTGCTCCCTTCATAGTCCAGCCGAATGGAAGTATCAGAAAAATAGAAGCAGACAGCACGAAAAGAATTACGCTGGAAGTCAAGCGGAAATACCCCGTGTTGGAATACGTGTACAGATGGTTGGGCAGGCTTGACAGCTGTGAGTTCCAAGCGTCTAATGACAGTACGTTTGCCACTTATCAGCTCGTTCATAGGATTGACGACTGCCATGGGACAGGTTATGACATCAAGGTTTCCGATAGTATAGCCCCTTACCGCTACTGGCGATTTTTCTCCACAAAGTCCGAGACCCATGCCAACATAGCAGAGCTATATTTCTTTGATCAGTCAGACAGACAGATTAAGGGCAGACCCATAGGAACAAGCGGGTCATGGGCAGACATAAAGGAATGCACAAAAGAGGCTGCCTTTGACGGCGACATACTCTCCTTTTTCGATGCTCCCGACGGCGACGGCTCATGGGTAGGGGTTGATTTTGGCAAACCGCGCAGAGTGAGCCACTTCTATTATTACGGGCGTGGTGACGGCAATGCCATAGAGCCCTACGACACCTATGAGCTTCTCTGTTGGGACAACGGCCACTGGAAGAGTCTCGGAGTGAGGAAGGCATGTGCGCCAACGCTGAAATTTGATAATGTTCCTTCTGGAGGAGTTTATCTATTAAGGAATCTGACAAAAGGCCATGAAGAAAGGGTATTCACTTATGAAGGTGGAAAGCAAGTGTGGTGGTAGCTTAATGTCTGCAGGCATTACTTCTACCTTCATAACAGCTTTGGCCGTGGCAGTATTGGGTTACTTGTTCTGGTCGTCTGTCATGCCGGTGGAAACAAGATGGAGCCATGCAGAGATTCTGACAGCAAGGCTGATGCCGGTATTTTGTATGTTGGGATCAGCATTCATGATATTTAATAGAGAAGGCCACAAGATAGCACTCCTCGATATTCTTGTCCTTGTCTGGGGAATATATTATTTCTTACGTCTTTATTTTGGAAATGACTATCCGTGTGCCACGCAATTCCTGAAGGTTTCTTCTTCGCTCATTCTTTATTTTGCGCTTAGAGCTGTTTTCTCGAATTGTCGTGTTCGTCCGTCAACCTTTATAGCGTTAATAATGTTATGCGGATGCTACGAGGCTTTGGTCGGTGTCGGACAAATACTGTCAGGTGCAAGCAGAAATTATTTCCACATGCTCACTGGGACATTCCTTAATCCAGGACCTTACTCCGCTTATCTGCTCGTAGCTGTGGTGGCGGGCCAAACAGGCAAGGATGTTATACAGTGTGAGGTCAGTAGGCTGCCAGTGGCAATTCGAAAGTATGCCACTGTGTTATATTACCTTCTTTTATTGTTGCCCCTTCTCGTTCTTCCTTCCACATGGAGCCGGGCGGCGATAATGGCTTTGGCTATTGTCTGTCTGTGGTATTACAGAAAATCATATTGGCGTTACAGAAAAGCGGTATGGGTGCTTTGCCTGGTAGCTATGGTGATGTTGTATTTCGTAAAACGAGGCTCTGCCGACGGGCGAGTGTTGACTTGGATGGCTTCTTTGACATCGCTAGCACATAACCCGTGGTTAGGAGTGGGTATAGGGGGATTTCGTCATGCTACGGCCGAAGGCATCGCGGAGATGTATCATTCATGTCCTGACAATGGCTTGCTTGCATCGGCGGGAGTGGCGGAATATGCATTCTGTGACATCCTGAAGGTGGTAGTCGAACAGGGTGTCGTGGGAGGCCTGTTGTGTCTGGCTGTGGCTTATGTTGCTTTGCATAACCTGCGGCGTTGGAGTGCTCCGGCTTTTTATGCCATGGGCTCGCTGATGCTCTTCTCCCTTTTCTCTTATCCCTTTGAGCTATACCCTTTTCGAGTGTTGTCCATAACTCTTCTTGCCGTTTCTGCAACCTCCAGCAGCATGGCCGAAATGGATGGAGCAAAAAGGGTTATGGCCTTGTTATTCGGCGTGCTGGCAACAGCCGCGTCAGTATTTATTGCTTGTGAGGACAAGCGCAGAAGCGATGCCGACCAGCAGGCAAGTCTCTTTGCGAGTATGCATGATGTGGCTTTCGTCAACGATTTTTACGAATTATTGCCCAAAGAAAGCGATAATTCCATATTTTTATTTAACTTTGCTAAAACTCTCACTTCAGCTGGCAGATACAGCGAAAGCAACGCCATGCTGAGGCAGGGAGCATTAACAAGCAACGACCCTATGTTCTATCTACTGCAAGGCAACAACTATCGCTATATGCATTTCTACGATTTGGCTGAGGCGGCTTATCGGAAAGCCTTCGCCGTGATGCCTAATCGGCTATATCCGTTGTATCAGCTCTTGACTCTCTATCGGGCAACAGGGCAGCAGGGGAAGGCGCGTCAGACTGCAGCGTACATTCTCAAGGCCAATGCGAAGATTAAGTCGCCTGCTACAGATGAAATAATAAGAAAGGCAAAGGAGGCATTATGAGGAATATGATTCTCGTTCTTCTTTTGGCATGCGTCACGGCAAGTGCTCAGCAGGTGTCGCTCGATAATGCCATCGTCATGGCGCAGCAGAACTCCTACGATGCGCAGTTGGCCAAGCTCTCGTTCATGTCGGAATATTGGACCTTCCGTTCTTTCAAGGCCGACTTGCTGCCCTCGGTAAGTCTTAGCGGCACGGTCGGTAATTTCGACCATTCCCTTGTGTCGGTGAGAAACTATGACAGCGGACAGGTACAATATGTCAACAACAACTCACTCACCAACCAACTGACTCTGTCGCTCGATCAAAAGATTGCGGCAACGGGTGGCACGGTATCACTACAGTCGTACATTTACAGTCTGAACCAGTTTACCTACGACGAGACGACTTTCAATACTCAGCCTCTTAGAATCAGTTACACTCAGCCATTGAGGTCATTCAACTCGCTGAAGTGGAACAAGAAATCGGCCCCTCTGGACTACGAGATTGCGCAGAAGAAATATATTGCCGACATGCAGCAGATCACCATCAGGGTGACCTCTCTGTTCTTCAACGTTCTGGCCGCACAGTCGGAATACAAGCAGAGTCTGGCAACGGTGAAGGATCGCGAGATGCTCTATGCCATGGCGTCGAAGCGGCTTCAGCTTGGCACGACCACGAAGAGCGATGTGCTGCAACTGGAGCTGTCGTTGCTCAATGCCCGCGTGGCCGCAAAAAACAACAAGCTCGCTCTTGATGACTGCATGTATCAGCTTTTCTCCTATCTTAGGGTGACGGATTATGAGCATGCCGAGCTGGTGGCCCCTTCGTATGTCCCTGACATGCTGCTCAGCGTTGACGATGTGCTGCAAAAGGCCATCACCAACTCCTCGCATACCCTCGAGCAACGCCAGCTGATGCTGCAGGCAGAGCGTACTTTGGCTGAGGCGAAGGCTTCGAGGGGACCCCAATTTACTCTGCGGGGAGAAGTGGGCTTCACAAAGACGGCCAATAACTTCGCTGGTGCCTACCGCAACCTGAACGACAACGAGATTGTCGGGCTGACTTTGTCGCTGCCTATTTTCGACTGGGGAGTAAGCAAGGGACGGGTGAGGATGGCCCAGGCACAGCTGGAACTGGCAAAGACCAAAAACGAGCAGTCGCATCTGGACTACATGCAAGAGCTCCGACGAAAGGTGCTGCAGTTCAATACGCAGCCCGCTCAATGCCGCGATGCTCTGCGTGCCCAGGAAATCTCCGAAGAGAGATACGACATAACGCGGAAAAGATTCGAGAACGGTGCTGTTTCCGTGACCGACCTGAATACCGCTCAGCAGGAGATGGAGACAGCCAAGTCGCAGTATATTTCCCTCTTGAAGGCCTTTTGGACAGACTATTACACGCTGCAGCAATATACGCTCTACGACTGGATAAACCACTCGAATATATTCGTTGACTTTGAGAAACTGATTAAAAGCAAGTAGATATGAAGCGTTTTCCAATAATATTTTGCCTGATAATGCTAAGCCTTGCCTTGGACTCCTGCAAGAATAGTAAGGATAAGCCGAAAGGCGAAGAGCCAGCCATCGAGCAACAGCAGCAGCCCATTGTTGAGGTCGATACTATGGTGTTGCGGAAGCAGACATTCCAGAAGCAGCTGTTGTGCAACGGTAGGCTGGAGGCCGTGAACAAGGCTGAGCTGCAATGCAGCAAGCCTGGCGAGATTTTGCAGAGCGTGAATGTCGTGAACGGACAGCATGTCGCGAAAGGGGCGCTTCTCTGTGTGGCCGATACGAGAGCCCGACAGGCTGAACTGGACAAGGCAAGGCATGATTTGGAAAAAGCCAGAGTGGAACTCCAGGACAAGCTCATCAGTCTGGGCTACGACGGAGATGTCACTAAGGCACCCGCAGATGTTCTGCACAGAGCAGAGATAGTGTCTGGATATTATACGGCGAAATACCAGTTGCAAGAGGCAAGGAACAATCTGGCAGAATGTCAGCTCCGCGCCCCTTTCTCTGGGCGGATAGCTAATCTGGAGGCTCGGGCCCACCAGCCGGGGAATAAGTTTGCCACACTTATCGACGATGCTTTTTTCGAGGTTGACTTCAAGATATTGGAGGCCGAACTGGCCCTTGTGCGAAGAGGACAGGCTGTAAAGGTGTCGCCATACGTCAACGACAAGGCGGTTTTCGGCGGGGTTGTTACGGAAATCAACCCTACGGTTGATGACAAGGGAATGGTTAGCGTGACGGCGAGAGTCCATAACTCGTCGGGTCGGCTTATGGACGGAATGAACGTGAAGGTGGTGGTAGAGAATGCCGTTCAGGGGATGTTCGTGGTTCCAAAGGAAGCCGTGGTCGAACGCGATGGATACAACGTGATCTTCACATACAACAAGGAGACTCACCGCGCCGTGTGGACCTATGTGGACATACTCTACAGCAATCTCGGCAGCTATGCCATCACGGGCTGTGCACGCAAGGACACTGAGATTCATCAAGGCGACATTGTCATCACTTCCGGCAATCTTAACCTTGCTGACGACACAGAGGTCACAATCAGAAAACAATAGGAGCGGCCGGAGCTTTAATCGGGGGCGTGTGCTCCTATGGGGTGTCGTCCTTCTTTCCCTAAGGTTTCAACTTATAGAATAATAGGGTCGGGTTGTCGTGGGCATTCAGTTTGGAAACAGTTTCAGTGAAGCGTTTTCCACTGTCTTTAGCCTTTGGACCCAGCGTGAATCTTGACTTTTGTCCGGCATCGAGGAAATCGCTGCCGCTTAAAACTCCAATGAGCCAGTCGCCATGGGTGCCCATTATCCTGTACAGCGGTGCGTAGGAGAGATTCTCTGTGGCTTGTGTCTGGATGGTCTTTCCCTTGTGGGTGCGCTTGTCGAAAAGATAGTAATACAAATCATGAAAGCCGAGCAGAATATGGCCGGAAGTCTCGAATATGTCGGTGAATCCCTGGAATCGGCCTTTCGATATCAAGTCTGCACCTGTCATCACATTAAAATCCTTGATGTCTTTTACTTCATCTTCGCTTATCGGTTCCGCTCCTGAGCTAATCTCGATGACTGCAGTCGGCTTGTTGCTGTCCAAAAGGTAAATGTAAGGACTCAGTGGCATGACAAACCTTGTTTTTCCATCGTACATAGAAAAAGGATGCACCCCTACCCGCTCTGCCGTGTTTGAGGTCCGGAGTGGAGTGCTCATACTGAAGGACGTAGTGCCGTCTTTCCTTATTACATCACATCATACACACGGTTCTGGTCGTTCCATATATATATCTGGAGCAGAACAAATCGCCGCCATTCAGCATTTCAGCGTTCTGAATCCACCTGAGCAGGTCATTGCCCCACTTGGCTGAGTGGAGAAACGACCCGTTGATGTCGAAAGTCAATACACGGCCTTTGACATCATCGACGATATTCACGTGGTGCTTGTTGTCCACAAAGAACGTGTTCAAGTTGAGATATTCCATTTCTCCATTGCCCCTTTGGCCAAAGGTGTGCAGATATCGGCCGTCATTGGCATCGAATGCGAATAGCGCCCTCTCGTCAGAAATCAACAGGATGCTGTCTGTGATGTGTATTTTCTGTACTGTCCCAATCACGCTTTTCTCTGTCTGCTCCAAATTCAGGGTCTTGAATTCCTTGAGCTCCTGCTTGCCTGCAGCCTCGGTTTCCTTGAAGTCTATTACAGCTCCGTGGAAGTCCCTGGTCTCTGCACACGAGGCCATGAGCAGCAAGACGACAGAAATGCAGAGATTACCAATATGTTTCATGCAAAATATTCTTTTGGTGTGTGCAATTTGCGGTCAACTTTTCCATCAATACGGCGGTCATTGGCGGTTCGCAATGGCGGGTTTGCTGGAATGGGGTTTGCGGAAGCTGTAGATGGCCAGGAAAGGATTCCCCATTGGGTCGACGTTTCGGAAGAGCTTGCGCATGTTCCTCACTTGTCTGGGATGTTCCGCCTCGAAGTCATTGAATTCATTTTTTCCCTTCCATATATCGTGTACACTTTCGGCATCGACCACGGCATATATGTGGTTCTCGTTCATTCCAGCAATGTCGCCGAAGCTCATAAGTAAATCGCCTGTGTAAGCGTCCAGCCCCAAAGCATAGGTCTGGTCTTTCTGCTTGTTGTAGGCCGCAATAATGGGTTGTCCTTGTACGTAGACAAGGCTTAGCAAATAGTCATCCGTCTCTTGGCACATTGTCGGGTTGACTATGCTGGTGTTCTTTATTTTCAGCAAAGCTTTGTCGTCAGTGAAGTCCTTGCTCCTTAATTTCAGCATATTATACGGTCCGAAGTCAAGGGCGAAGGCCGTTGTGGGATTTGAGTCTCCGTTTTTCAGTGTCAGGACATCGCGACTGAGTTCTGTCAGGATGTCCGTATTCGTCTTGAATGACGAAAAGGGCTGGAAATTAAGCGACACACGGCTTTCCAAATTCTTGTCTATCTGGCCAAAGCAGTTCTTTATTCTCATTTGCTTGTCAAGGAGCCAATAGTTGTAGGGCTTTGACGTATCTTCAGTGAAATTGCCCATATAGCCGATATAGCCATCGGCGGTTCTTGACATTTTGAAGAAGTGTTTCGGTAGCTGTAAAATGCGTGTCTGCTTATTTCCTTGTGCATTATAAACGTATACTTTCCCATTTTGCCTGCTTAGGATGTTAATGGTCTTGTTTTCCCCATCTGCAAAGATGTCGTCAATGTTGATGTACTCTCCCGCACCGTGCCCACGGGCAGAAATCGTGTTGACGTATCGCCCTGCATCCGTGAATATGTGGACACTTTTACTGCTCTCGTCCAAGAGATAAAGAAGTGAGTCTAGTACTTCTATTTTCGATATCTTGCCAATGGTGACTTCAGGTTGCTGTAGCGAAATCAGTGAGACATGGGTTATTAATCCGCTGTCATGAATGCTCTTTACAGTATTCAAGTCGAACTTTACTTCAGTAACGACAGCTTCCATACTCTCACGACATCCGTAAAGTAGTGTAGACAGAACTACTGTAAGCAGAAATGAAGATAGTGCTCTCAGTGCTTTCATTTTATGTAAAGGATAAATTTAGTTTTTCTCCCGAATGGATCGTATTCGCCTTCAACAATTTTCTTTGAATTGTTTACCGTACCGTAAAAGAATCTCTTAGTCGACTTTTCCTTAAACTGCCAGTCCTTCCTTACCAAAGGCTTGCCCTTGGAATCGATGGAGCTTGTTTTAAGAATGATAAAATCAAAAAAGATTTTCTTGCTTGGACGAATGTTGTAGTAATAATACCCATTACATTTCTTCACATCAAAATCCATGTATAGTGTTATTTCCTTGTTTCCTATATAGCCTGTATATCTGACAGACTTTGCCATAGAAGTTTGATAGATCAAGGCAAATAATAGCACAGCCAAAAAGCGTAATAGATAATCATTCCATAAAGTTTGTGACCTATGGAAATCGTAATTACGGCAAATTTGTGATTTCGTCATTTCTTAGCCATTATAAGAATGCTTGTTTTCGAAAAAACAACATCGTTTATTGATTCCAAAAGGCAACAGGACAATACCTAGCTTGGCACTGTTGCTTGCCTCCAGCCATGCAGTCGGTCTTGGCATCGTGAGCTATATAGCTTGCATGTCCACTAGCATCAACACGAACGGAGAAAATGCCGACTGAGGCAACATTAATGGTAACAGTAGAGAAAGCTTTTCCTGTCGTTTCATATTTGCAATCTCCGTCAGTCCTTATCCAAAGGGCTGTTTCTTCATTTTGAGTTAGTGCTTCAATGTTCTCATTGAGCAGAAGGTCGGACTCGGACAGCTTTGGGATGAATGTCTTAACTCTTACAGCTATCAGCAGTGCGACTGCTACTAAGATTGCTGCAGACAAAAACAATTTCTTCTTCATAGCGTTTTAGTTATTGTTTAGTACGGATATTACTTTGTACGATGAACTATCTAGGCAGAAAGTTGTTGTACGGTCGGCTTTTATTAATTCAGCAAATATAAGCAAATATCGTCATTGAAGCAAGTTACTTCTGACAGACAAGCGCGTTTTTATTTTTTTTTAACGGCAAGGGCGAGAGTAATGTAGGCGGCCCTATTTTGAAGCAGCGTGCTTCGCTCCGATATGCTCGGTGTGAACACTAATATCCTAACATTTTTGCGTTTGGAGGGCTCTACCTCAAATCCGGGTAAATCGAATATGTGTAATGTATGCGTACCCCAAAAAGACAATTCAGTGTCATAACATACCTAAAGCCCTGAAAGGGCGACATAGCTGAGGATAGGGCGTGAGCCCTATCATTCGTCGGTGATAAATATATATTAAGGTAAGGGCGACATAGCTTCATATTTTAGCTGCTGATGATGTGGAGCTATGTCGCCCTTACCTTAGAATGTATTGCCGGGCTTCAAACACAGGGCTTACGTCCTGTGCTATGTTATGTCGCCCTTACGGGACTTTGATTGGTTCCCGAAGTCTTAGGAACAGAGGCAAGGCGAGTACTACGGCTAAGATAGAGAACAGTAGCCCGCTTATGGAGCCCACGGCAAGCGAGAACCAGAACCGCTCTTCGGGGCCGTCGATGAGGAATGGAAGCAATCCGAGCACCGTGGAGAAGATGGTCAGGAGGATGGGAATGATCTTATGATTGTAGGTCTTGAGATACCTTCGACGGCCGTTGTGGTTAAACTCGAGCAGCAGATAGATGCCTGCATTGACAGTGAGTCCGCACAAGAGAACCGTGGCCGCGAAGCCACCGGAGCCAAATTCTATTCCGCTGAAGTGATAGGTCAGGAACATTCCCGACAGTGAGGCCGGGATGAGCAGGATGATTACCAATGCCTGATAGAGACTTTCAAAGAGGATGGAGCAGATGAAGAAGATGATGACCACCACAAGACCAATGAGCCAATACTGCTTACCCCTGTCCTCATAGCTGCCGTAGGTCTTGTTCAGGCAGCGGAATCCTACGGGGAACTTGGCGTTGAACTCTTTCGTAATGCCACTGATGTATTTCTCCGTATAGCTGTAAGAACCCAGCAGATTGAACGCTATGTTCAGTACATACTCTTGGTTCTGCCGTGGAATGCTGTTCTTTGCCTGTCGACGGTTTATGGCCATGAAGTCGGAAGGGCGCAGGTCCCGCCCGGCTGACTTGATATAGGCATTCTTCAGTTGCCATAGGTCGAAGTCGGCATATTCTTTCGGACGTAGCACGTAGTCATACTGCTGTCCGGTGCCGGAGCGCCTGCCCATCTCGTGCTGTGCGAGCAGGCTGGACAGAGAGCGGTGGATGTCGAAGGGGCTGATGCTGTCCAGGGCAAGCATCTCCCGGTCGTACTCCACGTAGTATTCGTCCTCCTGCTGGTCTTGGTCAGGCGTTTCTATGGCCAAGTCAAACACGCGGTTGTTCTGCCGTAGACGCCGGCACATGTCCTCGGCAAAGCGGTAGAGGCGGTTGTAATCGTAGCCCGCAATCTCGACGCTGTTGGAACGGTGTTGCAAGTCGAGTGCATTGGAGAATCCGCGTTGGCTCACTCCCCATGTGCTCCAGTCGGCTCCGCCAATGGTGATGAGCTGGCCTATGACCTTGTTCTCAAGAGCATAGGGGAACGAGGTGTGAAGATACTCAGGCTTAAACTCCACCGTGATGTCAGCTCCCCAACCCTGGATATTGGTCTCGAAGCGTTTTATCTCCTTGTATTGCGAGAGGAATGCCTCCACGGTTTTCACTTTCTCGTTGAGCTGGCTCGCTGTTCCCCCGAGGGGCATCCGGCCGTTGATATGGAGCCGCATTTCCTCCTCTTCGGGACGGTAGGTGTTGTTGTCGATGGTGGAGACAAAGAGATAAAGCGACCATCCGAATATTCCTGCCACGACAGCGAGCATAGGCCATCGGGCCAGACGATGCTGCGAAAGGGCAAGATAGCGTCGGTAGAAGCGGTTCCACCTTAGCAGCAGGCGCAGGTTGCGAGGTTTGCCCGACTGCCGGCTACTGTATCCCAGCTTGTCGACCAGTGCCGGAGCAAAGAGGCCTGATACCAAGAGAGCTACCCCGAGATTGATCATTATCATCAGCGAGAAGTCGTAGAGGTCGTTCTTCAGATAGTCCGGCAGCCAGAAGATGATGACCAGTCCGCCCATGGTTGTGAGCATGGCTCCCAAGATTCCGCTGTAGGCCTTGAAGTCGTGGTGGTAGCTATAGTGGTCGACCATCACGATGGTGGAATCGATGATCAGCCCTAACGACACGGTTATTCCCGCCATGGAGAAAGGCTGCAGACGCATGTTGCAGACGCGGTAGCAGATGACGGCAATGAGAATGTTTGCCACCAGCGTGGCCGCGACGATGAAAAGATAGCGCCAGTCGCGTTTCGTGAGGAATACGAACAGCAGCAACAGCAGCAGGGCCATTGCGCTACGGCTGAGCAGGGTCTTGAATTCAGTGAACTGCTCCTGAGCCTTGTCGTAGGTGAGTTCACAGTGCAGGCGGGTCTGCCCCGAGGCGGTCTTGTCGACCTCGCGCTTCACCTTTCCTGCCAGACTGTTGATGTTGGCATCTTCATCGGCAAAGAGGTTCATGTAGACCGTGTTCATGCCGTTTACGCGAAAATAGGCGCCAGGCTCCCGGTCCTTATACTCGATGGTGGCAAGATTGTTCAAATAGATAATCTTTCCGTCAATCTTCTTCACCGGTACCTTCTCCAATACGTTCCTGCTGCCGTCTATGGCCAGGAACAGAGCCAGACGTTCTGCCTGTCCCACAGAGTCTCGCTCCGTCACCGCGCCCACCACATTCTGCCGGCCAAGATAGTTTCGTATGGCTTCTTCAATATCGTTGGCCGTAAGACCATAGAGTGACAGTTGTTCGGCACTGTACGAAATCTCCACATACTTGTCAGTTCCTCCCGAGATCTCTACATGGGCTACTCCGTCAATGCGCTCCAACTGTGGCTTCAACAGCCGCTCGGCCTCATGACGGATGGCCCGGTCGGTCATTGGGGCGTTGATGCGGTACGACAGGAAACGCATGTCGCGGTCGCGTTCCTTTCCCGTGACCACTTCGCCGCCCGAGAGGTCCGGATACGACACGTTGGCCGGCAGCTTGTCCTTGACCTGCCGCAGCAGTGAGGCTATCTCGAATTTCACGCTTGAGACGGATGCCTTCTTCTTCAGCTCTACCGTCACCGTTCCCGAGCCGAATCGCGACACCGACGACACCGATTCCACTCCTCTTACCGAGCTTACTAATCCTTCAATGCGCGACGTGACGTTCTGCTCGATGACCTTGGCGGAGGCACCGGGCCACTGGTAGGATATGGTCAGCACCTTGCCCTGGCGTGGACGGGGCTTGTTGCTGATGTCGAGACCTGGAATCAGAGCCAGGCCAATGACCATCAGGATGCACATCGTGAGCAATATGGAGTACGTGTGCTTCATGACTTCTTGTTGCTATTGGCTCTGTTGAACATGCGCTTCTCCCGGGCTCTGTAGATCAGGAAGTAGAGCATGGGAACGAAGAAGAGACTCACCACAGTGCCTGCAAGCATGCCTATGACGAGGGTCAGTGAGAGTGGAAACTGCAAGGCTGCGCCCATGCTCGAGCGGTTGAGAAAGGGCAGAAGGGCCAGGATGGTGGTCAGCGTGGTCATGACAATGGGTTTCAGACGCCTCTTTCCCGCTATGAGAATGGCTCGGAGCAATTTGTAGCTGCTGCCGTCAGCCGCGGTGGAAAGGGAGAGTGAGCTGCGGTAGACATGGTTTATGGTGTCCACCTTGAGTATGGAGTCGTTGATGACGATGCCGCTCATTACGACCAGGCCTATCATCGACATCGTGTTGATGGACTCGCCCATCGCCCATAATGCCAGCAATACGATGCTGATGTCGATGACAATCTCGGCCAGTATGATAGCCGGCTGCAGCAGGCTTTCGAATTGTGCGGCCAGGATAAAGTACAACAGAAGTAGGGCGACTACAAGCACGAGGAACAGCTCGCGTATGAGCTGCCGCGAGTCGAAGTAGCTGCCATGGAAGGAAGGCTTGACGTCCTGCATCTTCCTTGTGTGCAAGGACTGGCAGTAGTCTATCACTCTGGCCGTCTCCTTGTCGGAGGCGCTGCGGATCGTGATGGGGTAGTACTCGCCTTCATTGCTTGCCGCAAGGCGCTTGAACTGCTCTTCCTTGCTCTCGGTCATCAAATATTCAAGCGGAATGTCTACCCCCTCGTCGCTTCGGATGGTATTCTGCATGAGGTCGCCGGCGCTGGACGGATTCTGTGTAATCACCACGGGCACGCTCTGGTCGCCATTGGCTATCTCGTAAACCTTGTTGTTGCCGGTAAGGGCTTTCAGCCGGTTGTAGAGCTGACTGTAGGAAATGCCGTAGAAAGCCATCTGCTCAGGATTGGCCACACAGCGAATTGTGGTCTCCGTGGCCACGGGCTGAATGTCGAGGCGGGGGAACGCCCGTCTGAGGCTGTCCGTGAACGCGCGGGCCTGGCTGACTGACGGACGGCCACCCTCAGAGCGTTGCAGGTGAATCTCAAGGTCGGGCTCGTCGGTCTGGAAGATAAGGTCGTAGATGTTGCCAGATATGCCGTACTCGACTTTAGCCTCCGGATACTTCTCTTGAAGATACGATGTGAAAGCGGTCTTTATGGAGTCAAGGCCATCCTGGTTTCGTGCCTTCATGTAGACCATGGCCTCACTCGACGTGACATCCCTGGTGTGGGAAAGAAGAAACTCCTGCACTCCGCACATCGATGTCGTAGTCTCCAGACTGCCTTTTCCCGTGCTGAGCAGTTCCTGGACCCGGCGATCGTTCTCCTTGGCCGAAATGCCGGAGTTCCAGTCGATGCTCATCATGGCGTCGTCGTGCTCCAGATAGGGCATACGTTCTTTCCTTATCGCAGGGAAGACGGCAATGATGAATAAAAGGCAAAGCACGAAAAATCCAATGCCAAGACGTGCGTGACGCAGGGTCCAGCCCATGACAGGCTCATAGGCGGCGGTCAGCCTCTGCTCAGCCTTGCTCGATTCGGGCTTGAAATCTTTATGCTTATACAAAGCGAAATAATACACCGGCACGGCTATCGAGGCCACAGCCAGCGAGGCGAAGAGGGCTATGGCCACTCCCACCGCCTGGTCATAGAACAGCGCTCCGGCCGTTCCGCTGAGGAATATCAGGGGAAGGAACACGGAGCAAGTGGTGAGAACAGAGCTCAGCATGGGCATGAATACTTCTCTGGTACCGCTGACAGCGTCGCCGCGCTGGCGTATGTTGTCTATCACGATGATGGAATTGTCCACAATCATTCCCACTCCTAAGATAAGTCCCGACAGGGAGATGATGTTCAGTGTTATGCCCATCACGTAGAAGCAGAGCATGGTCAGAATGAGGGAGAGCGGTATGGAGATGATGATGAGCAGCGGCGTGCGCCAGCCTCCATTGAAGAGAAAGAGTATCAGGCAGGCCAGGACAGCGCCTATGGCGAGGTTCAGCTCCAGATTGCTGATGGAGTAATCGAGGAGCTCTGTCTGATCGCGGCTGATGTCGAACTGCAGGTTGGGATAGTCTTTTTGCATCTCCCCAATCAGCTGCGATATGCTCTTCTGCAAGTCTGCCATCTGTGCGTCGTTCTGCTTGATCACGGCAATGGTGATGGCGTTGCGCCCGTTGTGTCTCACGATACCGTTCCTGACGGTCGGCTTCTCGCTGATCTCACACAGGTCTTTCAGCTGCAGCATGCGGCCATCATGACGGATGTAGATGTTCGCGATGTCCTCCTTGGTCAGTATCTGGGAGTCGAAATGGATGCTGTATCTGTAGATTCCGCTTGCCACGCTAAGTGCTTCCAGCACGATGTTGTTGTCGCTGATGGCCTTCTGTATGTCGTCGTTTGTTATGCCCAGCGACTGCATCTTGTCCATGTCGGGTGTCACGTCAATCTCTGTTCCCGCTGTCCCGCTGAAGTCCACCATGGCTGTCTGTGGGAGTTGTTCTATCCTCTTTACTATGACGTTGCGCGTAAGGCGCGAGAGCTGGGCTATGTCGTTGTCATCGATAGCGTTCTTGTCAGAGATGTCGATATAGAAAGCCGGTATGTCCATGGCGCTTGCCTTGACCACTTTGGGCCTGCCCATGTCCTTTGGCATGGCGTTCATGGCCCTGTCGATCTTCTCGTTCACGTCGATGAACAGCAAGTCCATGTCGCTGCCGGGGTCGAAGGTGAGGGTGATGGTGCCGGCATCCATGCGCGAGAGAGTCTCTATGTCTTTCAGTCCTGCTACCTGCGAGAGCTGGTAACGCATGGGCGTAACCATCTGCTGCTCAATCTCGTTCACCGAGGCGCCAGGGCTTGTTATCTGCACGGTGATGCGCGGCACGTCAATCTCTGGCATGAGAGAGACGGGCAGATAGCTTAGTGAGAGTATTCCAAGAGCAGATATCGCTATGAGCGTCATGCTTACAGCTATCGGCCGGTGTAGTAGTTGCCTTAACATGTGGTTTAGATTCGACAGTTAGTCAAGTTGCTTTACATCAGCGCAAAGATAATGATTTTTCTCAAAAACGACTGCATGATACGGAAAATGTTTTCGTCCGATTCTTGTCAGGCAATGTCAGCCTTATGGGCGACACGTGTCGGTATGGGAGTGCGAGCTCAAACCTCAGGTGCGGGACAAGACGCTGGAGAACCTGGTCTTCACGCTCAACCATATCTACCTGCAGGACCGAAGAGTAAGATATGTGCTGCCGGAAGAGGAGGTTGACATGACGATGGCGGCAGAGGAAGTCCCGGTTCCAAGTGATGATTGAATTGACAAGGGTCTGGGCAAGACTGTCCGTCAGCACGGAATGATGCCATACGATAAGGCTGCTCATTCTGTGCTGCGACCCCTAATAGGTCGGGCGGAGTCCTCAACATCTTCAAACATCCACAGAACATCCACAAATACCGGTTCCCATTCAATGGTTATGTTCAATTCACTAAGTGGATGTTTACAATCAACTCATTCAGTGGATGTTCAGTTGATGTTCCGTGGATGTTGAGCGTAGCGACCTCTGATCGGTAGTTGGTAACCCACTATGCCTTCGGCAAGAGATTCAAATGATTTAAAAGATTTATATCTCGCCAAGCCGCCAGGGGTGCAAAGTCCAAGCATCGCGACAGCCATTTTGCGGTCTTTGCGCCTTTGCGAGATAAAACATTCTGCGAGAGGCCTCTCAGTGAAAGCAGTTATATGGTATCAAGGAGTAATCCTTTAAATCCTTTTGACGGAAGCACGTCAAGTTTGGTAACGAAAATGCGCCAAATTTAGCAACAGGAACGCGCCAAATTTGATAATTTATAGCGTTTGCCGTAGTTTGTTTGCTGAAAAACTATTAACTTTGCCAGCATAATACAATGATGCAATGAGTTATAAGCCAAGAGTATTTGACAAACTACTGCAACGCAAGTTGGCAGGTATGGGAGCCGTATTGATAGAAGGTCCCAAATGGTGTGGAAAGACGACGACTGCAGAACAACTGGCGAGGAGCAAGGTCTATATGAACGATCCTAAAAAAGAAAGCATTTACGTTCAGCTTGCCCAGATGTCGCCAGAGACGCTGCTGTCAGGAGATGTTCCGCGGCTGATTGACGAATGGCAGGTAGCGCCCTCATTATGGGATGCCATCCGCTTTCAGGTGGATCATCGGGATGGTGAAGGCTTCTTCATTCTCACAGGCTCCTCCGTACCAGCCAAGTTGGACAAGAATATGCATTCGGGTACAGGGCGCATAGCTCGAATGCAAATGTATCCTATGAGTTTTTGGGAATCCGGAGACTCTAACGGGCTGGTGAGCCTTGCCGATTTATTTGCCGGAAAGGCTGCCCCTTGTGCCAATGAGGAGCTGAGCATCCAAGACCTGGCTTACCTTACCTGTCGGGGTGGATGGCCTAAGGCTACTACTCAGGACAAAGAAATAGCCCTCGACCGTGCCTTTGATTACTATGATGCCGTGACAAGTCGCGACATCAAGCGAGTGGATGGTGTTGACCGCAACACGGAAAGGGCAAAACGCATTATGCGGTCGTATGCTAGATTTCAAGGTTCACAAACTTCTATAAGCAAAATCGCACAAGACATCCAGGGCAATGAATCGGGTGAGATAAGCCATGGAACGGTTGACGATTATATCTCTGCGCTACGTAAACTCTTTGTCATAGAGGATATGCCTGCTTGGAACCCGAATCTACGGTCGAAGACGGCAATACGCACTAGCGACACACGCTATTTCATAGACCCGTCGATAGCAGTGGCAGCACTTGGGGCTGGACCGGATGACCTCATCAACGATTTGGAGACCTTTGGGCTACTCTTCGAGACGCTTTGTGTGCGCGACCTCCGTGTCTATGCCTCTGTGCTCAATGGTACTGTATACCATTATCGTGACAAGAATGGACTGGAATGTGACGCAGTGCTCCATCTACGAAATGGATCATATGGGTTGATGGAAATTAAGTTAGGAGGTCAGAAGCTGATAGATGAAGGAGCGGAGACATTGAAAGAATTGGCCAATAAGATTGATGACACTCGAATGGCCAAGCCTTCGTTCATGATGGTATTGACTGGTCTTGCTCCTTTTGCCTTTCAGCGTCCTGATGGTGTTTGGGTGGTGCCTATCAATGCTTTGAAACCATAATTGTGTTGTCAATGTCTGTTTGGGAAGGGCGCATCTTAGCAGTAGGGGAGGGGATGACCGTAGCTTTGGAGCAATACGGATGTTACACCCGCAAGGAGGTCTTTGTCATCTTTGGATGCCAGACGGCCGACAAGAAGATGCAGGGTGGTGTAGCCGGTGTGCTCAAGATAGACTTCCCGTACGAACGTGGTAGAGCATATCAAGCACATTTATGACGAGGGGGAATAACCAAAGAGGCAACCTGTCGGAATTTCCGACTGGTTCGAAAAGAGGTGAACGGAGAGGTTGAACGTTCTATTCCTTTCTTCAACCTCGACATGATTATCGCCTTAGGTTATTGCATCAAGTCCATCATTTCCACGCGTTTACGGCGGCGGGCCACGGAGCGAATGAAGGAATATCTTATCAAAGAATTCACGATGGACGATGAGCGACTGAAACGGCTTGGCGGCGGTTACTGGAAGGAGCTCTTGGACCGCATAGGCGACATCCGCTCTTCTGAGAAGGTGATGTGTCGTCAGGTGCTTGACCTCTATGCCACAGCCGTTGACTATGAAGAAGCTGAATGAAGAAGCAAAGAAGAATCAAAAGAAGAAAGGTGAGAAGTAAATATGACTGCGCAATTTCGCAAGTGCCGCTTGCGGAATTTAGGGCTAATAACTAGCATGGGATGCCAACAACCTGAGTTGAGGAGGCTTCCCTGCCTTTGTCGGTCTGCCAGGGACTTGCAGAGTAGAGACTCTGTTTGTGATTTGGGATAAGGATGTCAATGTCAAATTCGAATTTCGGGCTTCAAATCACGTAGGGACTGAATCCAAGCTAAATAATCGAGTATTCCCTTTTCTTGTTTCCTTTCATAAACAGCATCGGGTACTTCGATAAATAGATAAGGTGATTGGTTCCAAAAGATAACTTGCGTGGGTCCCTCCAGTCTCTTGCTATGATAAGAAAGGGTAAAATGTCCTTTCTCTTCTGACAGTCCCTTGAATTTGGAAAAGGAAGTATGCGCTGCTTTGAATTTATCGACATAATCATGAGCCGACTTGTCCGGCATTGGGTTGCCAGTAATGATTCTGTCAATCTGTGAGGCATCAACCATGAATTTGTCCGCCAGCGACAACATGCTGTCCCAAATAAAAGGGGCATTTGTGTTTATGACCAATTCAACCCAGCCACTCTGGTGTAAGGTTTTTTCCACTTCGATAGGTACTGGCTTGCAAGTCATATTCTCTGTGGGCTTGCTCTTAGAATGCTTCTTCAGTCCTTAGCATGCTTGAAGACAGCCATTAGTTTTTCCCTTATCTTGTTCATAAACTTGCCTCCTAATGGTGCGCCTGACAGGACTCGAACCTGCACTGCGTGAGCAACTAGATCCTAAGTCT
>OMVH01000031.1 GCA_900314365.1 uncultured Prevotella sp.
GTGATACTTTCACTTAACCTCTCGTTTGCCCTTTTTGCCTATGGCAAGAAGATAGGCTTCACTCGGGAAAGCCAAAGAAAAAAGACAAGCTTTTTCTTTGTCATTCCTCTCGTTTGCACTTTTTGCCTATGGCAAGAAGATAGGCTTCACTCGGGAAAGCCAAAGAAAAAAGACAAGCTTTTTCTTTGTCATTCCTCTCGTTTGCACTATCTTTGTGCCAATAAAAGAAACCTACCGCTATGGCATTGAACCCTAATAAAGATGTGAAGCTATATTACTCCATCAAGGAGGTGGCAGAGATGTTCGGGCTTTCAGAGAGTACACTTCGTTTTTGGGAGAAGAAGTTCCCGCAGCTGAAACCCAAGACCGTAAGCTCTAATAAGGTGAGGCAATACACTTCGGCCGACATTGATCTTGTGAGGCAGATATACAGTCTTGTCAAAGTCAGGGGCTTCCGTCTTGACTCTGCACGCAAGCTTCTGACTCAGAATCCTTCAGGTGTAGACAAGAATGCCGAAATCTTAGAACGGCTCATCAATGTGCGTGAGGGACTGAAACAATTGAAGCAGCAACTGGGTGATATGGAATGACCCGTTGCTGCTCCTTGCTATGGCTTTTCTGATGGGGCGGTTGCCGCTTGCATGCAGAAAGGTTTCGTTCTGGTAAATCAAAGGATTTGCTGAACCTCCTGCAAGTCTTTTACTTTGCGGAGATTGTCCATGATGATCTTTACCTCGTCGCGGTCGTGTACACGAAGCTCTATGCTTCCGTCAAAGATTCCCTCATTGCTCGAGATGGTTATCTTGTGAATGTTCACATTGAACTGTGAGGTGATGACTTGCGACACATCAAGAAGCATGCCTTTGCGGTCGATACCCTTTACCTCTATGGTGGCGTCGAAGAACATCATCTTGTGCATGTCCCAGCGCGCGTCAAGGATGCGATTACCGAAGCTTGACTTCAGTTTGCTTGCCACCGGACAGGCTCGTTTGTGTATTTCTATCTGGTTCTTGTTGTCGATGTAGCCTAAAATATCATCGCCTGGTATTGGGTGGCAACAGTGAGGGAATATAAAGTTGCTGAAGTTTTCCTCGGTGATGATAACCGGCTTCTTGCGGTTGAAATCCTTGTCCACCGTGAATCGCTGGGGGGCTTTTGCCGGTTGTGTCTCTTCTTCTTTTTTCTTATCCCTGCTGAGGAAGGGCACGTAACGGCGCCATCCACCCTGCGAGGAATGCTTTTGCCCTTTTTGCTGCAAGGCTTCGAGGTCGCCGTCACCAAGAATGATGGTCTTTTCGCCGAGGGCAAGGAAGAGGCTCTCATGTTTCAGCAGGTCATGGCTCTCGCAGAGTCTGTCAAGCACGGAAGTGGTGAGCTCCAGGTCGTTTTGTTTTAGCCAGGAAGTGAGAATATCTTCACCCTGCTTCTGTATTTCCCTGTTCTCGCGTCGGAGTACGGCTTGTATCTTTGCTTTGGCTTTGGCCGTGGAGACAAAGTTTATCCATGAGGGCTGTACGTGCTGTGCATTACTCGTGAGTATTTCTACTTGGTCGCCACTTTGAAGCTTGTGGCTGAGTGGAACGAGCTTGTGGTTCACCTTCGCACCTATGCAGTGGGTGCCCAGGAAGGTGTGTATCTCGAAGGCAAAGTCGAGGGCTGTGCATCCTGCGGGCATGGTCTTGATTTCGCCCTTGGGAGTGAATACAAAGATTTCGGAGGCAAAGAGGTTCAGCTTTATTGCATCCAAGAAGTCCATGGCGTCGGGCTGCGGGTCGTCCAGAATTTCTTTGATGGTGCGCAGCCAGTCGTTGAGCTCACCGTCGTCCTCGGTAATCTCGCCACCCTCCTTGTATTTCCAGTGAGCCGCAAATCCCTGTTCGGCTACTTCGTCCATGCGGTCGCTACGAATCTGTACCTCTATCCAGCGCCCCTGTCTGCTCATGAGCGTAACGTGCAAGGCCTGGTAACCATTGGCTTTCGGATGGTTGAGCCAGTCACGAAGGCGGTCGGGGTGGCTCTTATAGATTTTACTGATAGCGATGTAGATGTTGAAGCACTCGTTGATTTCATTTTCCCTTACTTTCGGTGTGAATATGATACGTACAGCAAGGATATCATAGATTTCATCGAAGGTGACGTGCTTGTTCTGCATCTTCATCCAAATGGAATAGGGGCTTTTGACGCGTGCTTTTATCTGGTATTCAATACCCATGGCGTCGAGTGCCTTTCGGATGGGGCCGGTGAAGTCCTCAAAGAGAGAGTCGCGCTGGCTTTGAGTGAGTGAGAGTTTCTGCTCAATAGCGGCATACTCTTGTGAGTGTTCGAACTTGAAGCTCAAGTTTTCGAGCTCAGTCTTAATTTTGTTCAATCCGAGACGGTTGGCCAAAGGCGCATAGATGTAGAGCGTCTCACCGGCAATCTTGTATTGCTTGTTAGCCGGCTGTGAGGCCAGGGTGCGCATGTTGTGAAGTCGGTCACAGATTTTAATGAGGATGACGCGGATGTCGTCGCTCATAGTCAGCAATAGCTTCTTGAAGTTCTCGGCTTGAGCCGAGGCTTGGTCGCCGAATATGCCTCCTGAAATCTTTGTGAGGCCGTCTACGATCTGAGCTATCTTCTGTCCGAAGATATTCTCTATGTCCTCCACCGTGTAGTCGGTGTCCTCCACAACATCGTGAAGCAGAGCTGCGCAGATACTCGTGGAGCCCAGCCCCATCTCCTCGCATGCTATTTGTGCCACAGCGATGGGGTGCATGATGTAGGGTTCGCCGGATAGCCGCCTTACGCCCTTGTGGGCTTGTCGGGCGAAGTTGAAAGCTTTGGTGATGATGTCGACCTTCTTGCGATGACGAGAGGCCAGATAGGTTTTGATGAGATGCTGGAAGGCATCGTCCACCATTTTGGCCTCAATCTGGTTGCGGCGTTGTTCCTTGTTGTTATCGAAGTCGTCAGGCATATATTAAGTTGGAAATAGGATGTCAGATTGGTATAAGAGATGCGGAAGCTCCGTGGTGCAGGCTTCCTGTCGACAGGCCTGCACCGGAATGTTTACTTCACCTTGATTTTCTTTCCTGCGCGGATGCTCGAGCCGGAGATGCCGTTGAGCTTGCGGAGTTTCTTCACTGTGGTGTGGTTGCGCTCGGCAATTTCCGAAAGCGTATCGCCCTCTCTCACAGTGATGCTCTTCGAACTGCGGCTACGTTTGCTCTTGCGACTCTTCTTGCTGCTTCGTGCCGATGACCGGCGGCTTGAATAGCTACGGCGTGACTCAACCTGAGGCTCCTCTTTGTTTACTTCTACTTCAGTGCGCTTGCTGAGCAGGTCGGACGTGTTGTAGGCATAGATGGAGTCTTCTTTCTCAATATATTGGTTGATGAGGGTTGAAGGGAGACGAAGCGACATGGGATGAGAGTTCCCGTTGACGACATCGCGGCGGTACTGCGGGTTGAGTTCCCTGAGCTGGTCGATATCGGTAGACAGCACGTGGGCAATCTGTTCAAAATGTACATCGCGATTCACCACTACTGTGTCTGTTCTTACCGGCAGTGTGGTTACCATCGGGCAGATATTGTGGTCGCAGTAGTAGTTCATGATGTAGTTGGCAGCTATGAATGCTGGCACGTAGCCTCGAGTCTCGCGGGGCAGATAAGGATAAATCTGCCAATAGTCATGGCTGCCTTTTGAACGGTGAATGGCGTGATTTACTTTGTCGGGGCCACAGTTGTAAGCTGCGATGACAAGATTCCAGTCACCAAATATCTTGTAAAGGTCGCTGAGGTAGTGGGCTGCAGCATAGGAGGCCTTTACGGGGTCGCGGCGCTCGTCCACGAGAGAGTTCACTTCAAGTCCGTAGCGCTTGCCCGTGTTGATCATGAACTGCCAAAGCCCGGATGCGCCTACTCTGGATACAGCCATAGGGTTCAGTGCCGACTCAATGACGGGCAGGTATTTAAGTTCCAAGGGCAGCTGGTAAGTTTCGAGAGCTTCTTCGAAGATGGGCATATAGAAGTTCGAGGCACCGAGCATGATGCTTACAGACCGGCGCAGCTGGCCGCTATAACGATCAATAAACTTCTGGACGACATCGTTGTAGGGCATCTCTATGATAGTGGGGAGCTTGCTGAGCCTCTGCTTATATACGTCATTACTGTAAATAGGGTTGACATCGGGCAGGTTGCAGTCGCTGTCGGGCTTGAGGTAGGTCTTATTATAATAAAGGTGTAACAGACTGTCCACGCCTGTGACCATAGCCTCGGGCAGGTCGATGGTTTCTTTTTTGCCCACGGCGTTGGTTACTGTAACCTCGCTGTTGTTGTCATTCTGTGCGCTCATTGGGGAGGCACAACAGAATAATATTAATGCTGTAATAAGTTTGTTGAAAGTTCTTTTCATTTTTTTGCTTAGAAATTCAGACTGCATTGCAGTCCCAGGGCATTACCCTTCAAGGGATTGCGTTCTATTTGATTGTTTATGACGGCAGGCTCTACGCGCAGACTCAGGTCGTTGGAGATGTCAAACTCGGAGAGCGAAGCATCAACGTAGGCATCGATCACAGAGAGAGCGTAGACTCCAATCAGGCAGAACACGCTGAGGTCGCGCCATCGTCGGTATTTGTCTTTTCTCAGGCGGAATAGTTCCTGATAGCGGCTGATGTTCTCGGAGGTAATTTGCGTACCGAGGTGCATGAACTGGTCATAGCTGTGGGTTTGCGGGTCGCTGTCCATGATGTCCATGTAGGCCTGTGAATAGTCGTGGTACATCTGGTTGTTCCATGAGAGAGCGTAGGCACACCCTACGAACCCGCCGTAGACGATGGGCAGTTTCCAATACTTCCGATTGTAAATCTGTCCGGCACCAGGTATGACTAGCGACAGCCATAATGCTCTCTTGGCACTGGGCCGCCATTTACTCCAGTCGCGTCCCATTTTCTGGGGCTTGATGCTTTTGGCTGATGCAGCTTCCTGCACAATGGAGTCGGCACTTACCGGCTTGAGCACCGTAGTGTCGTTGGGATGCTGGGCGGCAACGTCTGTGCTGAAGGCCAGCGCGATGAGAGTCAGACTGAATGCAAGAAGCCTTTTCACCTTGAGTTTAGTTCTCTTTCAGTTTGTCGAAAATACTCATAAGTCTGGTCAGCTCCTCGTCGTTGGCGAAGTTGATGCTGATGCGCCCTTTTCCTTTGGAAGAGTACGAGAGTTGCACTTTGGTGCCGAGAAATTTCGACAGCTTCGACTTCAGCTCCGTGTACTCCTCAGGCATAGGATTGCGCGGTTTGGCTTCACGAGCATTCGCCTCGCCGTTCTTTATCTGTTTCACGAGCTCTTCCACTTTGCGCACGGAATAGCCGTTCTTCTGTACTTCTTTGAAAAGCTTTATCTGTTGTGAGGGGCTGTCCAGGGATAGCAAGGCACGGGCGTGCCCCATGTCGATTTCCTTCTTCTGCAGTGCCATCTGAACCTGTGCCGGCAGCCGCAGCAGTCGTAGATAGTTGGTGATGGCAGTGCGGCTTTTCCCGACATGCTCCGACACCTTCTCCTGTGTCATCCCCGGTCGCTCCATGAGCTTCTCGTAAGCCAGGGCAATCTCAATGGCGTTGAGGTCCTCACGCTGAATATTCTCCACGAGAGCGAGCTCCATGACATTCTCGTCGGCAATGGTGCGGATATATGCGGGCAGTGACTTGAGGCCGGCAATCTGTGAGGCTCTCCAACGGCGCTCTCCGGCAATAATCTGGAAGCGGTTGGTCTCCACCTGCCTCAGTGTGATGGGTTGGATAATGCCTATTTCCTTAATGCTGGCAGCCAGTTCCGACAGCGCCTCGGGGTCGAACTCCCGACGGGGCTGATTGGGATTGGGCTCTATCTGGTCAATGGGAATCTCGTTGATAGTGGAGCTTCCTTGGGTGTGCACCTCCTCTGTGGAGATGAGCGCGTCGAGGCCACGTCCGAGGGCGTTGCTCTTGGCTGAGGTGCTGAATTTCTTATGTACGGGCATTATTCTTCTCTTTTCCAGTTAGCGTTCTTGTTGATGATTTCCTTGGCTAAAGCCAAGTGGTTGCGGGCTCCTGCGGAGTCAGCATCGTAGAGGATGACGGGCAGTCCGTGGCTCGGGCTTTCGCTGAGCTTCACGTTGCGCTGGATGACCGTCTTGAAGACCAGCTCCTGGAAGTGGCGCTTCACGTCGTCGTAGATTTGGTTGGCCAGTCTCAGGCGGCTGTCGTACATAGTGAGGAGAAAGCCCTCTATTTCGAGCTTCGGGTTGAGCTTGCTTTTGATAATCCTTATGGTGTTGAGCAGTTTGCTGATGCCCTCGAGGGCAAAATACTCGCACTGCACCGGTATGATGACGGAGTCGGCAGCAGTGAGTGAGTTTACGGTAATGAGTCCCAGTGAGGGAGAGCAGTCGATGAGGATGTAGTCGTATTCACTGCGTATGGGGTCCAGGATTCCCTTGAGTACCTTTTCCCGGTTTTCGAGGTTCAGCATTTCGAACTCCGCTCCCACGAGATCCATGTGGCTCGGCACGATGTCAAGTCCCTCGATGTCTGTGGTGTAGATGGCATCGCGCACGTCGGCATGGTTGATGATGCACTCATAGATGGAGCAGTCCACTTGTTTGATGTCCACTCCCAGGCCGCTGGAGGCGTTTGCCTGTGGGTCGGCGTCAACAACGAGTACTGACTTTTCGAGTGTGGCCAGCGAGGCTCCTAAGTTGATGGCCGTGGTTGTTTTACCCACACCGCCTTTCTGATTGGCTAATGCAATAATCTTACCCATAAATCGTTCTTTCTCTCTTTTGTAGTTTGCAAAGTTACATATTTTATGTGAGACTGCGCCACTTTAAACCTTTTTTCGTACTTTTGCAGAAGATTTTAGCGGTAACAGACATAACATCAATACAATGGCAACAGATACACATCGCCCTTTCATCCTCGTTTCCAATGACGACGGTTATCATTCTCCCGGCATCCGCCTGCTTTCAGAGACTCTTTCCTCTATGGCCGACCTGTTGGTTTGCGCTCCCGAATCGGCCCGCTCAGGCTATTCGTGCGCTTTTTCTGCCGATGCCCCTTTGAGGCTGAAGCGGCGCCACAATTTAGGTGACATCGAGGTTTGGTCGTGCAACGGTACGCCTGTCGACTGCGTGAAGCTTGCACTCGATCAGCTCTGTCAGGGCCGGATGCCCGACCTCATTGTCAGTGGGGTGAATCATGGTGACAACTCCACCGTCAATACTCACTATTCGGGTACGATGGGAGTAGCACGTGAGGGAGCTATGAAAAACATACCTTCGGTGGCTTTTTCCAGTTGCTACTACGACGAGCAAGCCCCTCTTGCTCCGTTGGTTCCCTATATCCTCCGCTTTGCTTCTGCCGTTCTTTCGCAGGGACTTCCAAAGGGAGTCTGTCTCAACATCAACTTTCCCGCCGCACAAGAGTTTCGTGGTGTCAGAGTGTGCCGCATGACTTTTGGCCGTTGGGTTAATGAGGTTGTGAAGGCTCGACATCCGCGGGGCTACGACTACTATTGGATGGTGGGCAACTATGCCAACGACGAGCCTGAGGCTAACGACACTGACCAATGGGCCCTTTCTCATGGTTACGTGGCTGTCACACCAACAACTGTTGACGTGACGGCTTATAATTTCATCAAGGGAGCACGAGAGTTGCTTGGCGCCGTTGACGAGCAGACCGTAGAGGAGGACAAGTCATGAAATACTATCTCATAGCAGGAGAGGCCAGCGGCGACCTTCACGGATCGCGGCTCATGCACGCCTTGAAGGAGGCTGACAGCGAGGCTTCGTTCCGTTTCTTGGGAGGTGACCTCATGGCTCGCGAGGGAGGAACCCTCGTGAAGCACTATCGTGAGATGGCTTACATGGGTTTTGTGCCAGTGATAGCTCATCTACCCGTTATCTTCCGCAATATGGCCCGCTGCCGTGCTGATATCAGCCAATGGCATCCTGATGCCGTCATACTCATCGACTATCCCGGGTTCAACCTTAGGATGGCTCGCTTTGTCCATAAGCACACCTCGGCTAAGGTATTCTATTATATTCCGCCAAAGATTTGGGCCTGGAAGGAGTGGCGCATCCGCAGTATCCGCAGGTTCGTGGACCGCGTCTACAGTATTCTTCCCTTTGAACCCGAATTCTATGCTGCCCGTGACTACAAGGTAAACTATGTAGGCAATCCCACAGCCGAAGAGGTGACGGCCTTTAAGGAGGATTATCACGAGAGTCGCGAAGCCTTCTGTGCCCGCTTCGGGCTGGATGCTTCAAAGCCCATTGTGGCGCTGCTCGCCGGAAGTCGTAAGCAAGAGGTGACCGATAATCTGCCGGCCATGGCCGAGGCCATGCGTGCTTTCCCGAATGTACAGCCCGTTGTAGCAGGCGCGCCCTCGCTCGACGATGATTTCTATGGCACTGTGGCCGATGGCTCGTTGCCCAGAGTTAAGGATGCCACCTATGCTTTGCTCTCACACAGCGTGGCTGCTCTCGTGACGAGTGGAACGGCTACCCTGGAGACAGCTCTTTTCAATGTGCCTCAGGTGGTGTGCTACTCCACGCCTGTACCGAAGCTTTGTAGATGGGGCTTCAACCATATATTGAATTGTCCCTACATCAGTCTTGTGAATCTCATTGCCGGTAAGGAAGTAGTGCAGGAGCTTTTTGCCGACCGTTTTACCGTGGCTAACATTCGGAAGTCGTTGAGCGATATTCTTCCCGGAGGCTGTGCCAGAGCTGTCATGCTTGACGACTACGAGGCGATGGAGCGCCGTCTCGGTTCGGCCTCGGCCCCAGTAGAGGCTGCAAAGGCTATGCGAGAGGAACTGTGCCGGCGGAAGTAGGCGCTCTCCGGCACGGTTCACTGTCTGAAAGTTATTCTCAAGACATTGGGTAGCCGTACTCCTGGCTTGAGTTCTCCTCCTACGGCATAAATATTGTTCCCTTGTCGTGCCAGTGTCGTTCCGGCCCGCGCTGCGAGTGGACTGGAGGCTACATGATGCCATCTCTTTCGGGAGTATATAAAGAGGTGAGGGTTGAATCTGTACCACTCGGGGGTGTGAAGCATGTAGCCTTCGGGTGGGTTGTTGAGGGCTTTGAGGAAGATGTCCTTGTTGACACCGCCTACAACCAAAATGCTGTCAGCTCCCAAATTGATGGATGCCGAACCGCCGAGAAAAACCTTTTCTCCGTCCATTTCGGGAGTGGAAAGCGGACTGGAGCCTGACGGCGTGCAGGCAAAACCGTCCATGTTGAGTGTTGCATGAGCTGTTGCGCTCTTAGGTGAATAGCCGCCCCAAACGCAGAACTGCCCGTCGGCCACGCCTCCCACCGGTTGCACTCTCGTCTCATTCCTTTGCAGGATGGGCTTCCAACCAGCATTGGCATTCTCTAAATCCAGTTCCCAGGCCTCTCGGTCAGAGTAGACGTAGACTTTCGAGCCTTCGATGGCACCCGCAAAATTGTCCATAGGCTGAGGCAGACTGGGAAGAGCTGCGGTCGTAGCCTTGTTGTTTGCGAATTGTATGACGAACGCATCTCTAAGACGCTCTTCGGCATTGTTCCCACCGATGCAGATAATGCCGTTACGCGTCTGTAGACTTACTCCATAGGCGCAAGGTGCAGGCAGCTGTCCCACCTCTTTCCAGACGAGTTGCGTACTGCCATCAAGGACAGCTGCGTAGATGCCTTGATAGTACTTTTTTCTGCCGCCTTCCTGTGGCGGTCGGTCTGGGAAATTGCAGCCTCCGGCTATGATGAGTGAATGGTCGAGGCAACCGGCAAAGCAGGCTGAAACTCCTTTCTCAATGCCTTGCTCAGCCGTGGGGAAGCCCTTCATTTCCTGGAAGCTGATGGCTTGTTGAGCATCGGCAAAAGCTACTTGCAAAAGAAACAGCAACAGCAATCCGCTCAGGCACCGTGTATTGCCAGTGTCTCTGCTGAGGCTGAAGTCGTGAGTGGGAACCCTCAACCTGCGAATATGGCCGAATATTTGTATTAGCATATGAGTTCTCACTCTTTTTTCACGTAGTGCTTCACCCAATCAACTTCCATCTCCACTGGTAGGTCCTCGGGGTGTACGCGGCCTACCCAACTGCCACCGAGTTGCATGTCGATGAGCAGGTACATAGGTTTATAGAATGGAAACTGCCCACGTTGGTCAGTGTTAATGCGTGGGTAGCAGAAGTCGCGTTTACCGTTTATATAGAACACCACGCTGTCGGGATACATCTCTACTCCGTAGACATTATATTTGTCGGGGTTGATGCGTGCCGTAGAACCGTGAGGAGGGTTCCGGTCTTGTCGCAGCGTGTAGGTGTAATAGCTGTGTACTGTCTGGTAAGCAATACTGTCGTAGTTGAGTCGTTCCATAATGTCAATCTCTCCACCGTCAGGCCAAGGATTGTTCTTGCTGTCCATAGGCAGCAACCAAATGGCCGGCCATGCTCCGCGCGCACCTTGCAGTTTGGCCTTTATTTCCAGTCGTCCACCCATGAAAGCGTGCTTACCTTTGGTGACAACGCCACCGGTGAGATAATGGGCAGTGTCAGCGGTTAGGTCATCGTTGACGATGCCTCGCAGGACGAGTTTGCCGTTTCTTACAGCCAGGCAGCGTGGGTCGTCAGACTGTGTGTTAGCCCAGTCGGCCGTGCCTCGTTCGGTGCGCGACCACACGTTGGGATTGAGCTTATTGCCGTTGAAGTTGTCCTGCCATACGAGTTTCCACGCGCCACGGTGGCTGCATGAGGGCAGCAGGGCCACAAGGAGCAGAAGCAATAGAGGTTTTCTTGTCATGTTAGTGTTTCTTGAGTGTAATTATCTAATCTTTTTCTGTAAACGGGTGCCGGATGTTCGTTTCTAATGTTTCCTTTCGTTGCAAATTTAGTTATATTCTTTTATACGCCCAAGAATAGTTGTCGGAAAAATAGTCCTTTACTCGTAGGATTGGTATTTTCCAACTCTGTGTGTACAGGTTCGATAGTCGTCCATGTAAGTAACTTCATCGTTATATATGTTTTGGATGATTTATTTGGTGGCTGTATCGTGGAGCGGAGATCGAAGAGGTTGATTTTGGGTGGTAAGTGTTGA
>OMVH01000152.1 GCA_900314365.1 uncultured Prevotella sp.
ATGGATTCCCTTACCTTGCTCTGTTTGGTGCGCCAAAGCTGTCGGCCTGTAGCAAGGTCAATGGCTGTCAAGGCTCGTTCCGGGTCTGCGATGAACACCTTGCCTTGAGCCTCTACCGGCCATACGGCTGCCGGCGAGTAGTGCATGCCCAGTCCTTTCGGTGTATGCCATACCCAGGCAGTGCGACCCGTTGTACGGTCGAGGGCGTAGAGTCGGTTGGCCCAGGTTCCGAAGACTACCTTGTCCTTAGTGACGAGCGGCTTGGTCTCCACATAGCCCTTGATGGAGTCGTTCTTCCACGCCACACTGCCATCGTTAACTTGCAAGGCCCGGAATGTGCCGTCGCTACTGCCCACGTAGGCTATGCCCTTGCTGATGGTGACAGCGCTCACCACCGGCCGTCTGGTCCGGTATTTCCATGCCAGGCTTCCGTCTTTAATCCTGATGCCGTAGATGTAGCCGTCTCCGGAGCCTGCCACTGCGATGCCCTTGTCGGCTGCGGGCGTACCAATGATGCGTGCTCCGGTAGTGAACTGCCACTGTTGACGGCCTTTGCGATCGAAGCAGGTGATGCGTCCAAGGTTGTCGGCTGTGATGATACGGCCTTTATAACTTACGGGCGACGAGTAGATTCCGGCTCCAAGGCTCACGTGCCAAGCCTCTTTCACGCCGGCGTACTGACTGTTGACACTGAAGTCGGGTCGTTGGAACCAATGGCTTCTGTCGTTGTCGTGAGCCGGCTGTGCAGGTATGGACAGCCATTGACGCCGGGGTTCTCCCACCGGATGCAGGTAGACTCTAACGGAGTCGTCGCTGACATCCCATTCATTGTATTGTCCGGCTGTGTTGCCTTTGCCCCTCAGGTTCGATACATTGACCACGCTGGGAATACCGTCGGCTACGATGTATTTATTGACATGCAGGTGGCCGTCGATGAAGGCTACAACGGGGTAGGGACGAACAGCATCGGTCACATCGTACCAGTTGTCCATCTCTTGAGGCACCATGGGAATGTGGGTGACGAGGAAAACCGGTTTCCCCTTTCGACCGTTGGCACTGAGCTCCTGCTTGAGCCATTCGATGTCTTCAGGGTAGACATGCCCCAAGGCCATGCGCATGAGAGGGCCACAGCCGAAGCCGAGAAAGAGGAACCCCTTATGCTCGAACTTGAACCGCTCGTAACCAAAGATGTGCTGAAAGTCGAGACCTCCGCTCTCGCTCCATTTCAGATCGTGATTGCCCTCAATAATATAATAAGGTACGCGAAGCCTCTCAAGGCCTCTTTTGGCCATTGCCAAAGAAGCACTGTCGCCCTCGTCGGCGATGTCGCCCGTCACCAACACAAAGTCGATGCTGTCAGTGTTATTGATTTGGCTCACTGACTGCGTGAGGTCGCTGTAGGCTTGGGGCGACTTCACGTTGATGTGGATGTCGCTGATAACTACAAAACGGAATCGTTGTGCTTGGACAACAGTGGACACTACTGCCAGCAAGGCGGCAAGCAGGCCGAGGCGCAGGCGAGGAATGGATAGAAGAGTGTGTGTCATTTCAGAAGAAAGTTTACTATGTGTTTCATCATCTCAATACGTTGCTTCTCGAATCTTATTGATTCAAAGGGAAATCCCAGCACCACTGTCCGCCAGTGGTCAGTTGCGTTGCCACCGAACACAATGCCCGCGCTCATGCCGTTCTCGGTGTAGCGGAAAGCAGTGTAGGCACAGCTGTCGGCGGGTACAATAGCGTCGGGCGACTCTACGACATAGCTGTCGGCGTTGGGCTTGTTATAGTAGAGCAGCCTCATGCTGTCGGTCTGCAGTGGCGAGGGCACGCCGTTGATGAGGCCTGTCGTAGCGGCCCGGTCCTCGCGCCACTTGTATTTCAGAATTTGAGAGGCAAAGTCCTGGTCGGCCTTCAAAGGCTTCGCCAACGGGTTGCGCCAAAGATCGGTGCCCACGTAGGAGCCGCTCGCCAGTACGCGTCCTCCGGCTTTGCAGTAACCGGTGAGCAGTCGCTGCATGTCGGTGTCGAAAGTCTTGTACTTCAGTGGATGCAGTCCCGGTCGGCCGAATTTGGACTGCTTCTCCTTGCCCAGAATGAGGTCCACCATCGACCATTCGTCGGCTCTGAGTTCCGGAAGTGACTCTGCGGCGGCCTTGCTCATGGAGACGAAGCTCAGGCCCGCACTCATCAGTGCGCGGCCATGAAGGGCAGGGTAGTCGAAGGTGTTGCCCGCAATGGCCATTCGCTCGTAGGTGCTGTAGCTGTCGCCGAAGCCCGAGGCATCGTCATCCGTCCAAGGCACGTTGCGACGGAACTCCTTCATGCGTCCCACATAGTGAATCATCTCGCGATCGGCCACGCCATTGTCGTTGTCTGAGAGGAATCCTGCCAGAGAGTCGTCGCTGCTTCGGAAGTCGTCGGGGGCTGACAGACGGTCGAAACCATTGATGACGAGCACGGGGCTGACTGTTGCAGCAGAACTGTGTCCCACGGAGAGGATTTCGGATGGAAAGCTCTCGCCCCCGTTGTTGACGGCTGTCACCTTGAAGCTCACCACTTTATCTGAGGGAATGGCGCAGGTGTAGGCGCAGCGTTTGACCAGTGTGCCATTGTCGAAGTCACCGTCGCCGATACGCTTGTAAACGATGAAGCGGTCGGGAGTGGCTGTGGGTTCCAGCGAGTCGGTCTCGGCCTGCCACGAAAGCATCACCTTACCGTCCTTGTCGAAAGTGGTTGCAAAATGGCTCACGGGAAGCGGTTCCACCACGTACTTATAACCGTATTCGTTGCTGAGGAATTGGAGGATACCTTTATATACAGCCCGTCCTACCAGGAAGCGAAACCTTGGGTCGAGCCCGTAGCGCATGTCGGCAAAGTTCTCGTGCGACATCAGTTCGAGCAGCATGGCAGGCACACGTGGGACCCAAGCTTCGAAGTAGCGCTGGTTCCACATCCCGCGGCGTGTCCACCGTGGTTCGGCCTGCAGCCGGAGGTCGTGCGTGATACTCGAGAGGATGAGGTCGCAGAGGTCTCGGTTGGCGTCGCGCGAACTGCCATCGGCGAAATGGCCGCCATACTGACTGGTCTGGTAGATGCCGAGCGTACCGATGATGGAGTCGCCCCAGACCGTACCGGCATCGGAGTGGAAGGCCAGGGAGAGGTCGATGGGGATGTTCAGGCCTTTGTAGTCGGGACATGCTTGTGTGCCGCCGGCAAGGTAGTTCACCCACAGGCCACGGCAGCGATAGTCGTCGGCGTAGTCGTTGAGGCCATGAGTGGGGGAATAGATACTGTCAGGTATACCCGCCCACTGCATGTAGTAGCGTGCTCCTTCCTCAAAGCGGGGGTATCCGCTGGTCAGAGGCCGCGTGTTCAATGCCGGTTGCCACTCGTTGCGGGCGATGCGGCTCTGCTGCGAGACATATTTCTTGGTGTAGAGCACGATGCTGTCGCCGTCGGCACAGCGGGCGATGTTGCCCATACCGCCTCCAAAGCGCACTGCATCTGCCGTGACGGTGCGTCCTGCTTTCGACGACACATTGCTGAGCTCCACGCGTCCCTGGGTTCCTTTGTCGAAGTTGAAGGTGCCAAGGTAAATCCATGTACCGCCGCCCATGGTCTGGTTGACGAGGAAAGTGGTCTTGCCGTCCTTGTGGTAGACCGTGTAGCGGGCATCTGTAGTGCTGTTGGGAAGAGTTTGATAGCTGACGTAGACGGCATAGCTGCGTGGGTGCCGGATGTTGGGAGCCCAGGTGACGGTGCTTGCATCGCGGGCTGTTCTTACCGTTGTGGCTTGCTGGTAAGTGCCCTCACGAAAGGGATTTTCAAATCCGGAGTACTGCTTCCGCAGATAAGCAAATCCTTTCCCGCTGCCCGTGCTCCAGGGCTGCTTGCCATTGTGCATGTTGACTGCATCGGCCAGGCCACCATCATTGTCGACCACCACTTCGAAGGGATTGGTGTCGCGCTCGCGTGGCATCATCACGATGGCTCCGGCCTTTTCGAGCATGGGCACGAGGTAGGGAAGCACGAAACTTTGAGTGAACTTGTCTTCCACTGTTGTGAAGAGTCGTGCCCGTTGCCATTCCCAGCGGTTCAATCCAGCTTCGAAATATTTGCCGTGGCTCTGCCAGAGGACGATGTGCCGGCCTTGCAGTCCCTGCCGTGGCTCGAAGGGCCGGTCGACGAGGCGTACCAGTGGAGCGGCAGCCTCCTGAGTGAATGCCTTGCCCTTGCGTCCGCCGGGCATGCAGCGCGGTATGAGAGTCGGGAGCTCGTGCCCGGCCACCATGATTCGGAGTTTTGAGTCCTTGAGGTTTTCCGGCAGATGCTTTTTCACTTCAGCCGTTATGGCATCCACGTTGTCGGCACGCATGGGCACATCGTTGAGCGCACTGTTGAGCCATAGTGTAGTCGTGTCGGCCGATGTAGTCAGGGAGTCGACCTTTATCTTTGCAATTCTTATGCCTTGGCTGAATGATTCCAATGATGCGGCAATGGTCTCTTGTTCGTGTTGACTGAGTGCTTGGGCATTCATCATGCAGGGCACTGACAAGAGAGTGGACAAGGCTATCCATGGGTTCATTTTCATGATTACTGTTGATTATTTCTTTCGGCATGCAAAGTTATAAATTAAATGTAAGAATTGGCGCAGCCGGCTCTTGAAATGTTTGAGTATTGTCGTTTGCAGACTCCTTGAATGTAATTTTACACCCGCTCGGGTCCGCTAATCTTTAAGAAGATTGAGGAAGGGACACTCAGGACGCCTTCTCTCCCTACTGGAAAACAGGCCTCCAATCGTTCAACCCAAGGTGGCAGAGCATTGTCGAAATAATTACCTTGTCACATAATATAAACACCTCCGTGCCCGTTATCCAAAGGTGAGTTGCCTTCAAGGGCCATGACTGCCAGTTGCCGTCCATGCATGAGAACGGAGAGACTGCAAAGGCCTGCCTAATAAACCAATACGACGAAGCTGTTGCTTACCCTATGGTGGAAGTCCGACAGTGGAGCGTAGGCACTGGACTTAATGCTTAAAGCTGTAACAAATGAATAAAGAACTAACTACACTCTCTGCCCTTATGCTGTTGCCGGTTGTCGCTTCGGGTGTGGAGAAGCGTCCCAATATCATCGTCATCATGGCCGACGACCTCGGCTGGGGCGACGTGAGTGCTTACGGCAACCGCACGCTGCCCACTCCTCATATCGACAGTCTGGCAATGGGAGGCGTGTGCCTCACCGACGGCCATGCTTCGTCGGCTACGTCGACACCCTCGCGCTATGCCCTTCTCACCGGTATGTATCCGTGGAAGAATAAGGACGCCAAGATACTGCCCGGCGACGCACCTCTGCTGGTCAATCCGAAGCAGTTCACGCTCGCCAAGATGCTCCGCAATGCCGGCTATGCTACGGCTGCCATCGGAAAATGGCATCTCGGAATGGGTGTGGGCAAGATAGACTGGAACAAGAAGATTAGTCCGGGAGCGGCCGACTTGGGGTTCGACTACTCCTATCTCATCGCAGCTACCGTCGACCGCGTCCCCACTGTCTATGTGGAGAATGGCTGTGTGGCCGGTCTCGACCCCGCTGACCCCATCAGTGTGGACTACACCCGACCCTTTGAGGGCGAGCCTACGGCAGCCAACCATCCCGAGATGATGCGCATGCGCTGGTCGCATGGTCACCAAGGCTCCATCATCAATGGCATTCCGCGCATCGGCTTCATGAAAGGCGGACGGTCGGCCATCTGGAACGACACCACTATGGCGCGCTGCCTCGTGGAGAAGGTCAGGGCATTCATTGATACAGTCTCTGCCTCCCGTCCCTTCTTTCTTTACTACGGTCTGCATGAGCCGCATGTGCCCCGTGTACCCGACACCGCTTTTGCCGGAACCACAGCCCTCGGACCGCGAGGCGACGTGGTGAAGGAAGCCGACTGGTGCGTTGGACAGGTGGTGGAAATGCTCCGGAAGAAAGGTCTCCTGGAGAACACCCTCATCATCTTCTCGAGCGACAATGGTCCGGTTCTCGATGACGGCTATCAGGACGGCTCTCGGGGGACGCGAAAGCAGCACGATCCCAATGGTGGTCTCAGAGGAGGAAAATACAGTCTCTTCGAGGCCGGAACGCGTGTGCCCTTCTTCGTCTATTGGAAAGGCACCATCAAACCCGTTGTGAGCCACGCCTTAGTGACGCAGCAGGATTTACTGGCGTCGATAGCTGCGCTCGTGAAGCAGCCTGTGCCCGAAGGCCTCGATTCGGAGAACCATCTGAAGGCCTTCCTCGGAAAGTCGGACAAGGGGCGCAAGGGCTACATAGTGGAAGCTCAGGGCCGACTTGCTTACCGCTCAGGAAACTATGCGTTGCTGCCACCCTACAAGGGACCGAAGACCAACGAGACGGGCAATGAGCTTGGCAATCAGGATCACTGGACGCTCTACGACCTCGGAACCGATGCGGCTCAGAAGACAGATATCGGTAAGCAGCAGCCCGGTTTGCTGCAGCGTCTGAAGAAGCAGTTCCTCGCCGTTGTCGGGGAGTACTATCATTCTGACGTCGAGGGCGAGGCACTGCAATAGCATTTCGGGAGCCGTCAGCAAACGCAGAAGTGTGGACGGCTCTGCATGAGTTGGTGGAAGCTGTGAGATGCGGCCGCCAGCGATATACGAGAACAAATAAAGCTCTTAATCCGTATGCGGAGAGGCTGCTTCCGTGATGGAAGTGCTCTCCGCCTTTTAGTATCCGCCTAACTGTTTGGTAGTGTGGGGATTCATGGTCCTGTTTTCATCAAATTGAAGAACGGTGGCTTTAGGCTGCCCCAAAGCCTAACCGCGTCTCATAGCCTGTTTCTTAGACTGAGTACCAAAGGAGAATACTGGAGTAATTTCATTGAAAGTACTGCAGTACTTCATTACGATACTGGAGTATTACTATGGTGGTACTGGCAAGGTCATCATTCATTATAATTTAGGGTGACGTATTGACGAAGTCAGGATAAGGCAGAAAGTGACGGCCTCGGAGAGGTCGGGAGCATCTCGACAGAGATGCACGTAACCCCAGCCGAGCGAAGCGAGCCTGGGGATTGCACACCTCTTCCCCCTTCTCGCTCTCGTGCTTCGAAGATGCACGAGAGCGTAGCTAACTTC
>OMVH01000035.1 GCA_900314365.1 uncultured Prevotella sp.
AGGTCGACTACGTACTTGTAGCCGTCCGTGATTATGGACTGCGCCTTTTTCAACGCATCATGACAGCCACGCCTCGGACGGAAGCCGAAGCTGTTCCTGCTGAACTGTTTCTCATAGATGGGAGTCAGGACTTGGTTGATGGCTTGTTGCACCATGCGGTCTACCACGGTGGGTATCCCTAAAAGGCGCTTCTTGCCATTATCCTTGGGTATCTCTACCCGTCTGACGGGATTCGGACGGTAGCTGCCGTCCATGAGGGACTTTATCAGAGTGTCTTTATTGGCTCTCAGCCACGGGAGCAACTGCTCGCATGACATCTTGTCGACACCGCCACAGCCCTTGTTCCTCACCACGCACTTGTAGGCGTCGTTCAAGTTCTTCGGGGATAGTATGACCTCCAATAAATGTTCCTTGTCAAATGGTACTTCCACGACGTTGTCTTCCGTCATCCATATGTAGGTCTGCACTCCCTCATACCCTTCGGATTCCGTCCTGTCTCTTTGAGGGCAGTCATTGCCTTGAGGCGATGTTTTCTGCATTCTTTCCTGCATACGGTAACTTTCAATTACTGTCGTTTAATTAAGGTTCGGTCCTTCGACGCACGTGTCAATATGCGACTACTATGACCTCGGCTGACTTCTCACGGCAAGCGTTACTCCGTGACTTTCGTAAATATAACTAATCCTCACGTCCGTGAGACCTCACCAGTTAAGCATACCAACTTTCCACCTTATCCCCGCCTAATTTACTCCTTGCGATTCCAAGTAGTTATCGGGCTTCAACGCTTTTTGCCGCCTTACCCTCGCAAACAGCCTTAATATTAGGTTTCTGTACGTCGGGGCAGATGTTTGCCGCTGACTTCTTTCAGATTCCACCTCGCGATGGACACCCTTGTCTCTCTGGCTATGCAGTTCCCACTACCTGGTCTGCTCGGGACTTACACCCGTTAGCCGGTACACATGCTGGTCAAACAAAATCCGGCAGCTCACCCCTGGAGTGACACTGCCGGAAAATATAGATATGCTTTACAGTACTTAAGAAATGCCTGTTTCTTTGCTTGAGTCTTGTTACTCAGCTGCGGGAGCCTCCTCGGTTTCAGCCTCGGGAGCTTGTGCTGCCTCAGCAACAGGAGCCTCAGCCTTCTCCTCTGCAGGAGCCTCCTCAACAGGAGCCTCAGCCTTAGGAGCCTCTTCGGCAACCACCTTTACAGGCACCTTCACCTCAACATCCTTGAAGAAGTGTACAGTAGCCTCAAAGTCACCGAGACGCTTGATGTCGTGCATAGTGATAATCTTGCGGTCGATTTCGAAGCCCTTCTTAGCAAGTTCCTCAGCCACGATAGCTGCATTCACTGAGCCGTAGGTAACACCTGTAGCACTCACCTTAGCGGGGATGACGAGCTCGATGTCCTTCAAAGCGTCAGCCTTCTTCTCAGCCTCAGCCTTGAGCACTGCAATCTTATGAGCCTGCTGCTTCAAGTTTTCTGCAAGAACCTTCTTTGCCGACTCGGAGGCAATCACAGCCTTACCTGTAGGAATGAGGTAGTTACGGCCGTAGCCTTTCTTCACGTTTACAATATCGTTCTTGTATCCAAGCCCGATGATATCTTCTTTCAGTATGATTTCCATTCTTTGTCCTCCTTTGTTATTTCATCAAATCAGTTACGAAGGGAAGCAAAGCAATGTGACGTGCACGCTTCACAGCCTGAGCGACACGGCGCTGATATTTCAGGCTCGTACCGGTGATGCGGCGCGGCAGTATCTTACCCTGCTCGTTGAGGAACTTCTTGAGGAACTCGGGATCCTTGTAGTCAATGTACTTAATTCCACTCTTCTTGAAACGGCAATACTTCTTCTTCCGAGTGTCAATGGAAGGAGCGGTCAAGTAACGGATTTCTGCTTTCTTCTGGTCTGCCATGTTATGCCTCCTCTTTCTTGCTAAGTTTGTTGCGGCGCTTTTCAGCGTATGCGGCAGCATACTTGTCAAGGCGCACTGTGATGTAACGGATAACTTTCTCGTCGCGGCGGAAGCCGGTCTCGAGCTTTTCAACCAACGAAGGGTCGCCCTTGAACTCTAACAGGCAGTAGAAGCCAGAGCTCTTCTTCTGGATGTTGTAAGCAAGCTTCTTCAAGCCCCACTGCTCTTCATTCAGAATCTCTGCTCCCTTGTCGGTGAGGAGTTTCTTGAATTTAGCGACCGTTTCCTTCATCTGAACATCAGACAAAACGGGAGTCAAAATGAAAACGGTTTCGTATTGATTCATACTACTTAAATGTTGATAAATAATTAAATTGTTAGTTTGCCCCACAGCCAAGCGCTCACAAAGGAGCCCATCACCGCAAAGCAGTTGCAAAGGTACTCATTTTCCGTGAGATAGCTGCACGTGACCTTCACGCAAATCCAACATTTAACTTTCTTTTGTATTGAGAGGCCTTCTACAACGACCAAACTTACCTCCTACCGGTCTAGTAAGGACGGAGAAGCTGAAACCATCTATCAACCTTGAACCACAAATAAGGCCGCTGCCAGGCAAAAGCTGGACAACGGCCCTCCATTATTATTAATCTACTCACACGTCTTACCAGGGATTGTAGCCTCCCCGCCATCCGTCAGCCTTATTCTCTGACGACCAGGGATTTATGTTCTCATCCTCATCCTCGAAGAAGTCCTGCCCCTTCGAATCCGCATAGGGCGACTGTGAGCCTGCTAACAAGGAGGAGACGACGACGGCTGTTTCGCGAACAGTCACAGGAGGCATATATCTTTTCTTTTCCATGTCTTATATTAGTCTAATAGATGATTATTTTCGTTCCGTTCACAATGTAGATTCCTGCGGGGAGATTGACCGTGACCGACTGGCCGGCCCTAAGAGCTCCCTTCCATACCTGCAGTCCGGAAGCACTGACCACCGTGGCCTTCTTGTCGGTATCAGCTGTCATCGTGAGCGTACCCTGACCTGCTGTGAGTGTCAGATCTGAGCTGACGGCTGAGTTGACATCACTGATTCCCGTTGTCCAGCTATCGTCGAAGCTCACCGTAAATCCGTCTACAGACTTAGCATTCGACGAGGCCTCATGGGCGAAGTAAGCACGGAAAGGATAGACATAGACATGGTCATACTTAGAACCCAGGTTCTTGGAGTTGTAGAACTTGCCCTGTGCGAAGTAGAACCATCCGCCTTCCTTGCTCAGTTTCTTGCCCGAGTAGGACCCGAAGTGTGTGAACGAATGGCTGTCGTTGCCAATGAGGCCCATTCCCGTCTCACCGGTGAAGGTATAGTCGGCATTCATGTAGTTGCCTTCCTCAGCATCTTCTGCCACGGTAGCATACACATCCGAGCCATACTGCTGCACCTCGAAAGAGAGCTGCTCATCGTCGGAGGCTTGCTCTATCTTTACCATATAAGGTGTATTAGGAATGGTGGACTTCACGCTGACAGGAACGAACTTGGCCTTGACCCAGAAGTCCTTGCCCACATTGCCTTCCTCATTGTCCGTAGAGAGTCCGCCCTCGCTCTTCATCTGATAGAGGCTGATGGAGCACTTCTCGTTGGCATGCACGCCGTTGCTCAATTCAATGGAGAAAGGCAGCACGAGGGTTGCAAGAGTGGCCTTACCATTCATGGCATTGGTAATCTTGCGTGAGTAGGCAGCGTAGTTCTCGGCCGGAACAGTAATCTTGTAAGGCGAGAAGAAGGGTTGCTTGTCGGTGATGACAATGTTCTTGCAGGCACGGAAGTCGCCGCTCATGGTCTTCTGCACGTAGTTGTCCTCGTCGAACGTAGTACGCTCGGGGAAGAAGATGAGGCAGTTGGGGTTGAGCACGCTCTTCATGGCCGACATACTCTCCTTGCTCTCCACGAGCACAGAGTAGAGGTTGGTGTAGTCGAGATAGAGCACCTGGTCGGTGGAGGCATTCTTATCTGTAAGGGCCGTCGTCAGAGCCTGTTTCATCATGTTGACCGTGAGATAAGCCTTCGTACTGGGAATCTCCTTACCAGTCTCTTTATCGTAGGCTTTGAAGGAACCGCCATACATGGGCTTGTCGGTATTGCCATCGTAGCAGGTAGTGCTGTAGAGTTCCTTCAGGTCGCACTTGGCATCGTAGTCCTTCACGATCAGCTGGATGTCCATCAGGTAGTAAGCGTAGTAACGGTGCTCCATAGCTGTTGTGGGTGCAATGTTGTAGCGGGTCTCATCGCCGGTGAAGAGATAACAGGGCTTCTCATCGTTGACAGCGATCTCGATGTCCTCGGTGAAGGTACCGCCCTGCGATGTGTAGAGGGCCTCGGAATAAGGATACTCCTCGAGAGTGGCTGCTGTGCTCGCTGTGCCGGTATTAGCCAGGTCGGCGGCGTTGTTGTATTTGAAGGCCTTGTCGCCGCACATCTCCGAGCGCACCTTGTCAGCGGCAGGCTCGTTGCCCGTGGTGGTGTACTGCTTGCCGTCGCCGTAGGTGTTGTAATAAGGCGACTTGGCCAGATAGTTGCGTGCGTTGCCAGTGGTGTTTCTGCCGTAGGTCTCGTCCATATACTTGCTGGAGAGATTCTCGAAGGTAAACTTACACTTGTTGGTATCGCCCACGAAGTCGGAAGGCACGTAGAAGAGGAACTGTCCGCCGGCCACCTGGAAGTCGTTGCTGGTGAACTGCTGGGTGAGTTTCAGCTCATCAGCCTTGTGGGAGTGGCACACGATGTCGAGCGTGTTGATAAAGGGATTGAGCTGCTCCATCGTGAGGTTATAGGTGATGAGAGCCTTAGCACCATCGGCCAGCCCCGAGATAGTGAACTTCACGGCGTCGTTGTTCAGTCCGCCTACCTCAAGCGTCATGTCCTTGTTGCTGCTGCTTACTTTCGCCATTTCTTCCACTTCGCCGGCCTTGGTGCCGTAGAGGCTAAGTGTGAAGTCGGAGGGAGTGTAGGCAGGGTTGGTGACTTGTCCGGAGATTGCGTTCCAAGATGCGACATAATTGCTACTAGAGGAGAACAGAGCTCTTGAAGAGCTACCATTAAATAACAAATAGTTGTCGCCCCACATGACACGTCCATTGCTCACCGTAAAGCTACTGGCGTTATTGGCATCAGTTGTTCCATTAGCAATATAATACACATATCTGCCGGAGCTTAATGTCTGCACAGATAGATACGTATTGCCACTTTGCAGTTTGCCGGTCTTTGTCAGCGTCCATTGAGTCTGCGGACTGGTACTCCACGTTCCGTCTGTCTGAAGGTAATAAGTTGTACGCCTATACGTATAGGATATGGTTCCCGTGCTACCGTCGTAATTGATAGTCGATGCATTGGCCTTAGTGCCATAGTGTGCCTTGATTTGGGCACCCGTGATGCGATAGCCCAAAGGAATCGACTTGCCGTTCTGGTTTGTCGTCTCGGTGGGTGTCTCTATATAATAGGTACCGTTGCCGAGGGCATAGTAGAGCTGTCCGTCATTGCTCAGCACCTGGATGTTGCCACTGCCAGCCTTGGTTGGCAACTTCTTGTCGGCTGTCACAGCATCCTCCTGATAGAGCCAGTTCTTGGCCGTCAGGTCGACCACGTTCTCATAGTTGTAGCTGTAATAGGTGGAGCCACTCTTGCTGTTTTGCTGAATCACGCCCAAGTCGAGCTTACCGGTAGTGAACTCAGCGCCTACCATGTTCACTCCGTTGGAGATTATCTCACCGGGAGTACCGGGAACACCCTCGGCCGTGAATTCACTCTGAGCCGTGAAATAGAGTTCGATGGACTTGATGGTGCAGGCATAGAACTGATCGCTTGCGCGCCAGAAGAGGAAGTAGAGGTTGTTACCCATATCGGCCTCCGTCTTGCTGGTACGTTCGATGACAAATTCCTTGTCCGAGTTGGTTCCGGTCATCAAAGGTGTGGAAGCAAGAGCATTGTTGTAGTCGAAGCTGCTGTTGGTCTCGTACATCCGTTTGTTGATGGCCTTTCTGACTTGTCCGGCCACTGTACGGTTGTTCATATTGTTGAGCAGCACCATGCGGTAGCCCGTGAAACGATAGCCTTTGGGCAGCGAGATGTTGAGGTGGGTCGTGGCGGTAGTTCCACCATGAATGAGATAGAGGTTCTGATAGAGCACATCGTCGAGGCGGATGTCGCCAGCGGGATCCTTCAATACTCCGCTCTCCGTCAGTTTTCCATTGTCGGAGACATGCAGAGTAAGGGGCAACTGATTGTGTCGCCAAAGTGAAGAAGATCCGTTTTGGAATCCCACCTCTCCTTCGTGTGTCACGCCTGCGATGAGGCTGCCTGTAGAGGGCGAAATCGTTACATTCTGTCCTGAAACAACCGTGCTATATAAAGAGGCAAGGCAAGCACACACCAGTGTCAGCATGCGCGTCGCTCCCAGTCGGCGTTTCCATGTTTTACTTAAGGAATTCATAAATGTTACCATTTTCTTTACTTGAGTGTGAATATCATTTTATATAGAGTTACTTATCTCAACTTTCTAAAAGGGAATGCTTTCACGCACCCTCTTTCTTACATGTGCAGAGCTCGAACAAACTCGGACTCGCGGATTATACTTTACTAAATGTGTTCCTCAGGAACAGGCCAACTTCCAGAAGTCTGCCGTGGTACAAAATTAGAGATTGTCAAACAAATTCGCCGAATAAAGACGGGTTCAAAAAGATACAAAGCCTCAAAAAGGTAGTGCAAAATGGTGCAAAATCCATCAAAAAACGGCTTAAACAGAGGGAAAAACACATTGGCCAACCTAAATCACAAAAGAATCGCACAGGACGACGCTCGAACAGCTTGCAGACGAATAACGGGCGTAGCTGATATATCCCGTGGGGTAGGTAAAGCTCCCCATGCGCAAATTATTATGGTCAAACATATGCCAGCCAATTGGACAACGAACGTTCGAATTGGACGACGACGGTTTGACTTTTCAATGGTAAAATTGCCTCAATCAATTGGTCAATTATATGTTAGAAAAATGGATAATAATTCTTAGACACATGGACAGTATAATAACAACGTCCCGACCCCTAAATTTCCACTGAAATAGAATCAATCAGAGCATGTGCCTCCCGACTTCGTCAATGCGTCACCATAAATTATAATGAATGATGCTGTTAATATTCTTATATAGGTAAGGGTTGACAGA
>OMVH01000123.1 GCA_900314365.1 uncultured Prevotella sp.
AGGCTTCACTCAGGAGTATCAAAGAAAAAGCGGTCTTTTTCTTTGCTGTTCCTTTCGTTTGCACTTTTTGCCTTTCGGCAAGAAGGATAGGCTTCACTCAGGAGTATCAAAGAAAAAGCACGCTTTTTCTTTGCTGTTCCTTTCGTTTGCACTATCTTTGCAAGGTAAATAACGAGCTTTAAGATGATAGATAAGAAGATGAATCCTGCGTCGGTAAAGCGTTCTGTCGTTCGGATGGTGTTGCTTTTGGCTGTTGCTGTTACAGCTTGGACATTCTCGTCTTGCCACGGCAGTTCCGGAAAAAGAAGGAGTAAGGGCAATACTGACTCTGTATATTATAAGGCGAAGAACGATCGAACGGTCTATGGCCTCGCTTGTGAGGGTTGTAACGACTCTGTGGTGGTTTTGTTGCCTCTCGATGGCAGTGACCCTGTGAGATATAACTGCCTGGTTGCCACCCGTCGCCATAAAGTGATAGGTGACATACAGATTGGCGACTACATCGCATTGCTCCCTGCTGCCGACGATGCCAAACGGGCCGAAACCGTCATCGACCTCGACGATCTCAAGGGCATTTGGTGCTATGTGGTGATGCCAACGATGCGTGATGTCACCAACTTGAGCAAGTCGGCACAGGCACGGAAGCTGGCGCAGATGCCCGATTCCATAAAGGAAACCTATATGATTCCGCGGGAGTATGGTTTTTGGATGAAGCGCGACTGGCAGTGCCAAAGCGTGGGCTACATGCCTGAGCAGACAGCTCTCGAAGATGAGAGCCCCGTGGTGTATCCACCACTGAGCTATTTCATAGGCTGGCATATTTGGAACTGTAAGCTTATTACCGTCAGTGGAAAGCCCACTAACGGCAAGGAGGGACGACGAGGAGTCACGGATGTGAGGCTGGACACGTGCGACATCGACTATCTTCAGGGCGACTCGCTCGTGCTGAGCAGCGAGGGAGTGTCAAGGAGCTACTATCGCAAGCATAATATTAATGAGGTCAACGCCAAAGCCAAGCGTATCGCTGCACAGCTCAGTCAGCAAGCTATGCAGAAGATAAGGCAGTAGATGCTCTGTCTAAAAAACGAATCCTAAGTTTATGAAGAAGTAAGGTTCGTGGGTCTTGGTGCTGTAGCCGATGGAGGCACCGAGCGGGCCGAAGATGGAGTTGTAGGCATAGGAGCCTTGTACGCCCACTAAAGAGCCGTTGTCCACGATGTCGGCAAGTCGTTCGGCGTGTTGGGCTACGGCTACCTTTCCCTCTATATAGTTGTTTTCAGCAATGCGCAGCTGCCCCCTTAGTTGCAGGGCTATGAAGTGGCGGTCGGTGAGTTCAATGTGTCCAAGTCCGGGAAAAGGCATCTGTGCATCTACATATTGCCCGAACCAGTTTCCGCCGATGATATTCTGTTTCACCCAGGGCACTTCTTTTCCGAAGAGCATCCTTCCGTAGGCCGAGGGCTGTAGGGTAACGCGGTTTCCAAGCGGGAAGTTCATCCTCCACATGGCGTTGATGGCACTGAAACCGCGGTGACCGCGATAGCGAGTGAGATTGGTAGTGTAGTAGCCGTAGCCAGCCTGGAATGAAGCGCCCCGAGTGGGATAGAACCACTTGTCCTCCGAGTTGTAAGTTACGTCGGCATGATAACTGAAGAGGTGTTCGTCGCTGGGCATTTGCTCGCGGTAAGAGGTGTGCACTCCCGAAAGAAGGTTCTGGAATCTGTAATAGTCGAACCGTGTACCTATGCTGAAATTGAAGTTGCGAATATTGAAGTCAACAATGTTGAGGTGCACTTTGTGCTCATTATAAGTAGCGTTGTAAGCCTTGTCGCCTTTCTCGTAGACGTTGATGTCGTTGTGACGGTAGATGTAGGAAAGGGTCATCTTATTGAACGCAAAAGGTATGAACTGCAAGTCGCCGCGGGCCATGATACGCTTGCCCAGTCTGAGCGTCAAGGCTGTGCTGAGCGGCTTGCGGCTGTCGAGCAGAAACTTTACCTGTGTTTGCAGGGCTACCATCTCTTCAGTGTCGAAACGTACTCCGAGGTTTATCTTGCTGTTATTCTTTGCTTTGGCCACGATATCCACGTCGTAGCCGCTACCGTTGTCGTGGAAAAAACAGTCGGCATCACTATAGAAAAGGTCCACACGCATGGAGGCTACGAGATGGTCGATGTCGCTTGAAGTGAGACTGTCAACGCGCGAAAGATGGAATTTCTCTCTCAGAAAACGCTCGTCAGAAGGCGTTACATCGGTGAATTTTATCCGTCCTACCTTGAACTTCCTTGGCAGTGTGTTCTGTCGGAAGAGTGCAGGGCGCGAGGGGACGAAGGTGGAGTCAAGTCCGAGCGACGCCTTCAGAGCCATGAGCTCGTCCCAGTGCTTCATAGCCTCTTCTTCGCCCCTCCTGATAAGGGTGTCGATAGCGGCGGGCGTGAAGCTTGCGGCAGAGTAGCCTTGGGTGTTGGCGCGTATGAGAACATCGGTCTGGGCCATGTTGGCCTCGTATTTGTTCTTACAGTTCACGTCCACGATTTGTCCAAGTACGTCGGTGCCGGTCTTCAGATCATCGGCCGTCTTAGGAGGTCCCTGCACTGTCACTCCAATGACTAAGTCGGCCCCCATCTGCCGGGCTATATCTACGGGATAGTTGTTGCGCAGGCCACCGTCGACAAGCATCTTGTCGCCTTTCCTTACGGGAGCGAAGGCACCGGGAATCGACATGCTTGTGCGCATGGCTTCGGCAAGAACTCCACTGTGAAAGTCGTACTCCGTATTGTCTACGATGTTCGTGGCCACGCAGGCAAAGGGAATGGGGAGTTGGTTGAAGTCTATGGAGTCGCGGTAGCCGTCGGTGAGCTTGGCAAAGATAGCCATGAGGTTCTTGCCTTGAATGACGCCGCCACCTCCGATATTGATATGCTTGCCGATGTGAATGTCCTTGGTGAGAATATAAGTGTTTTGCATACGGCGGTCGTCAATGCTCTGATGCGAGACGTCAGCCCTGTCGGAAAGCAAGAACGACCAGTCCTGCACCTTTACGAGAGAGTCGAGCTTGTGAGCGTCCCATCCTATGGAGTAGAGTCCACCGATGATGGAACCCATGGAGGTGCCGGTGATGATGTCGACGGGTATGCCTGCATGCTCAATGACCTTCAGGGCTCCGATGTGCGCCATGCCTTTGGCACCTCCGCCACTGAGCACGACGGCCACTTTCTTTCGGGGTTGTTGGGCTTGGGAGGGGAGGCCTAACAGGAGGATGGATAGCAGGGCCAGCGCTGCGGTGCGGAGTTGACGGGTCATGGTGGTTGCGGTGTTGTTAAAAGATTCGGGGCTTTGTCTGTTACTTATCCAGAGAATGATTCATGAAGCGGTGGTTGGCCAGTTGCTCGTATTTTGTACCGGGCTGTCCGTAATTGGCATAGGGATAGATGCTGATGCCTCCGCGAGGTGTAAAGTATCCGGTCACCTCGATGTACTTCGGCTCCATGAGCTTTATCAGGTCCTTCATAATGGTGTTGACGCAGTCCTCATGGAAGGCTCCATGATTACGGAAACTGAAGAGATAGAGCTTCAGGCTTTTACTCTCCACCATGCGAGTGGCAGGGATATAAGAGATGCGTATCTCCGCAAAGTCGGGCTGGCCGGTGATGGGGCAGAGTGATGTGAACTCGGGACAGTTGAACTGCACCCAGTAATCGTTGCCGGGATGTTTGTTAGTGAAGGTCTCCAATAGTGTGGGGTCATAATCGGTGGGGTAGACCGTCTTCCGGCCAAGGGCATGGAGCCCTTCTTGTTTTCTTTCGTCCATGAAGCTTTATGAATGTAGTTGAGGTCTTTATTGTCAGAGGTTGAAGATGCGAAGCACATTGTAGGAGATGCCCTCGTCGTAGACATCCTCTCCCTCTGCGGCTTTGACGTGCTTCACTATACGGATAGTCAATGGCAGAGCCACAACTTCGTACATCGTCTTCAGCACTACCTGCCAGAGCATCAGCACGGGTAACTCGGAGGCAGGTACTACTCCGGAGAGGGCAAGCGGGAAGAAGATGAGGCTGTCGAGGCTCTCACCAGCCACGGTACTCAGTATGGCGCGGGCTGAGAAGTTACGCCCTTCGGAGGCTATTTTCATCTTGCTCATCACATAGGCATTGGCGAAGGAGCCTGCCAAAAAGGCTACGAAGGAGGCGGCGGCAATGCGGGGAGCAAGGCCGAAGATGGCGTGGAAGCCACTATCGTTATGCCAGTAGGGGGCGGCGGGAATGGCATCGCAGAGAGCTGTTATACCTACGAAGAAGAAGTTCATCGCAAATCCGAGCCAGATGAGCAGGCGGGCTTTGCGATAGCCCCACACCTCGCAGACGCAGTCGTTGATGATGTAGGAGATGGGGAATACGATGAGGCCGCCTGTAAGACTGATGGGTCCCACTTGAATTTGCTTTGTCTCGAGAACGTTTGCCAAAATCAGGCAGACGCAGAACAGCGTGCTGAAAAGCATGAAGAGCACGCTGACCATTGGCTTTTGCTTTGTCATTGTTGTCTTGTTTTTTAAGAGGTTCTACAAGCACTCTTGGCCTCTCTGCACTGTTGGGGGGACTTTGCGGAAGAGGCCTTTCTGTTACGGGATGCAAAGTTAAGAAAAAAAAGCCAAAGCCGGGGCTTTTTTCTTAGCTTATTCTGTCGGTGGTATCACCAACGGACTTGGAATTCTGTCCTTTTGTAGTTTGTCATCTATTCTTCACAGGTGGTTGAATGGCGGCGGAAAGCGACCGCAGAGAGTCTTCTTCGCCTACGACCCAAAGTACGTCGCCCTCGGTAAAGGGATGATTGGGATTGATGGTTGTGAGGTCCTTCTGTCCTTCTTCTATCCCCACTATCATGCAGTCGTATTGTTCACGGATACCACTTTCTGCAACGGTTTTCCCTATGAGCGTGTTGCCCTTTCTCAGTACCATCTTTCGCAATTGCATGGCTCGCTTTTCAATCTCAGCGTCTTCCGGCAGCACATCGTTTCGCAACTCCTGTCCGAAAGCTGTGAGTTGCTCGTCGCTGCCTATGGCCTGCAGTCTGTCGCCGGGGAATATCATGGTTGAGCCACCGGGGATATTGATGCGCTGTCGTCCACGGAGAATACTGCATACGAGAATGCCGAAGGTCTGTCCCCAGCGGAGTTCCTTGAGGGTCTTCCCTGCCATCCTCGAGTCCTCGGGTACTGTAAGGTCGGCTATGTGAAGGTCGCGAGCCGTCAGCTTATCTGCATAAGAGGGGCATGCCTCACCGTTGACCTGGGCCTCAATGTCACGGGAGCGCAGGTTCTCGCGGAAGAGTTGCTCCATGCGTGCACTCTGTTTTTTCAGACGTCGTGACAGGAGCATCAGGACGATGACGACAATGGCCAGCGTAATGACAAAAGCGTTGTTGAACCTGGCCAGATAGTTACAAATATAGAAGAGGAAAGCGGCTGCAATGGCTGTGCGTGCAAGGACCGTGAAGAGGAGTGGCAGGCGGTTGAGGCGACTTTCCGTCCAGAGGGCGCGGAACTCGTCGCTCAGGTTGCCCTTCATTATCATGGCTCTCAGGAAGGGCGCTATGATGAGCACGGTGCATAGACCACAGACTCCGTTGGCCCACCAATGAGGCAGGAGGTGGCGGACAAAGGGAAGAAAGAAGGTGAGCATCAGCCATGTGGCGGCTGTGGTCAGTATGGAGTAGATGAGGGTGGCGGTGCCCATCTTCCTGAGGAGTCGGCTCCAGGCACTGTTTTCTTCAGCAGTAGGTTGCAGAGATGATGAGCCGAAGCTGTCGAGCCTTGCCATAAGTCCCTTGGGAGCCACATGTCCAAGCAGGTTGTAGCAAGGTTCTGCGGAGCGTATCATGTAAGGCGTAATGAAAGTTGTGATAACGGAAACGGCCACTACAACGGGGTAGAGGAACTTGCTGATGACGCCTAACGAGAGTCCTAAAGAGGCGATGATGAAGGCGAACTCACCTATCTGAGCCATACAGAACCCGCATCTCATGGCCTGTTTCAGGGGCTGGCCGCCGAGCATGTAGCCGGCTGTGCCGAAGATACCTTGACCGAGAATGATGGTTGCCACCAACGCCACAATGGGACCGGCGTAGCGCACGAGGATTTCGGGTTCTACAAGCATACCCACCGACACAAAGAAAATGGCTCCGAAGAGGTCCTTCACCGGTGCAACGAGGCGTGCTATTTTGTCAGCCTCTACGGTTTCCGCGAGGATACTGCCCATGACGAAGGCGCCGAAAGCACTGCTGAACCCCACGAGCGTGGACACAACCGACATGAGGAAGCAAAGGCCTATGGCGACAACGAGAAGCGTTTCGTCGCTCATGAGCTTGCGAGTGGAACGAAGGAACCAAGGTACAAGGAAGATGCCTACGACGAACCACAAAACCAGGAAGAAGCCTATCTTCAGTACGCTCCCCACCATCTGGCCACCGTCGGGCGACGAACCCTGGGCGATGGCAGAAAGCATAACCATCATCACTATCGCGAGTATGTCCTCAAGAATAAGCACGCTCATCACCATGCCCGCAAACTTTTGTTGTCTGAGTCCAAGGTCATCGAGCGCTTTGTAGATGATGGTAGTCGACGACATGGCGAGCATACCGCCCAAGAAGATGCAGTCCATACGGCTCCAATGGAAGGTATGTCCCACCATGACACCCAGCACCATCATGCAGAAGATAATGGTCAGGGCTGCTATGACGGGCGACATTCCCATCTTTAGAATCTTCTTGAACGAGAAGTCGAGTCCTAACGAGAACAGCAGGAACGTTACACCGATGTCGGCCCAGGTGTGGATGTCGCCCACGTCGACCACCGACATGGTGTAGGGCATGTGAGGCGATACGAGGAAGCCGGCAACGATGTAACCCAGTACGAGGGGCTGACGGAGCTTCTTGAATACAAGGGTGACGATGGCGGCCACCACGAGGATGAGGGCGAGGTCGGTAATAAGGTTCATGCCTGGCTGTCATATTGTGGGGCAGGAGGGTGCTGCCCCGGAGTTGGGTCTGTGTCAGTCATTGAAGGTGCCGGTAATCTCGCATATCTTCACGATTACCTGTACGGCTTTTTCCATCACTTGCACGGAGACGAACTCGTAGGGACCGTGGATATTGACACCGCCTGCGAAAATATTGGGACAGGGAAGACCACGGAAAGAGAGCTGCGCGCCGTCGGTGCCGCCGCGGATAGGCTCCACCTTGGGAGCTACTCCCGTCAGCTGCATCGCTTTGAGAACGATATCAATGACGTGCATGTTGGGGTCTATCTTCTCTTTCATATTGTAGTACTGGTCCTTGATATCAATACTTACGGTACCCTCACCGTACTTTTCATTCATAGTCTTTGCGATGCCAGCCATGAACTTCTTGCGTGCCTCGAACTTTTCGCGGCTATGGTCGCGGATGAGATAGCTGAGTTTGGCTTCCTCGCAGTGGCTGTTGATGCCCAGGAGATGATAGAATCCTTCGTAGCCCTCAGTGGTCTCTGGTATCTCACTGTCGGGGATATGGCTGTTGAACTCGCAGGCGAGGCGAGAGGCGTTCACCATCTTGCCCTTGGCGTAGCCCGTATGGACGCTCACTCCCTTAATAGTCACCTTGGCTGAAGCTGCATTGAAGTTCTCGTATTCAAGGTCGCCCAAGTCGCCTCCGTCCATGGTATAGGCCCATTTGCAGCCGAACTTCTCTACGTCGAAGTGATGGGCTCCCATGCCGATTTCCTCGTCGGGATTGAAGGCGATACGTATGTCACCATGCTTGATTTCATCATGATCGCGCAGGTAACACATGGCCTGTACGATTTCGGCGATACCGGCTTTGTCGTCGGCTCCAAGCAGGGTCGTGCCGTCGGTGACAATGAGATCCTCGCCCTTATGAGCCAACAGCTCGGGAAATTTCTTGGGTGACGAGACGATACCGGGTGAGAGCTCGATGTCGCTGCCGTCGTAATGGCTCACGATGCTTGCTTTGATGTCTTTGCCGCTGGCATCGAGAGCTGTGTCGTAGTGCGATATGAATCCGATGGTAGGGATGTCCTTCTTTGTGTTGCTCTCCAGGGTGGCGTAGATGTAGCCCTTGTCGTCCATTTCGACATCGGAGAGTCCTTCGTGTTCGAGTTCTTCTTTGAGATATTTGGCGAAGATGAGTTGCTTGGCCGTACTGGGAACGGTTGAGGAGTCCTCTGCCGACTGAGTGTCGAACTTAGTGTAGTTGATGAATCTTTCAGTAATATCCATGCTATGCAGTTTATGTTGTTAATCTTATAAGGTAAAAAACCTTTATTCAGGCAGATGCAAAAATACTGAAAAACGCTGACTGCTACAAGAATTCAAAGTAAAAAAATACTAAGACAATGACGTTTCGCCTTTGCAACTATGGCCGTGACGGTGTCTGAAAAGTATGGAGGTGCTGCAAGAACACGGTCCGGGAAGAAGGAAATGGTTGCAGCCTTCATCACTCTTTTCTGTAGAAATGCTTCAGAAAGGTCTCTCATAAGGAAACTGATTCTTGGTGCATGTAAGTGTTCAAGAACGGTTTCCTTGTGAGAGACCACTTTACTCTTACCTCTATATTCGTGCAAGGGCAGGGGGAGAGTAACTACTTCAGTACAATTTTCTCAGCTCGCTTTCCTCCGCCAGCTGTCGCCACAGCCACGTAGATTCCGGGACGAAGTGCGGAGAGGTCGACGGTGTTGCCCACATACTGACGGATGAGCAACTCGCCGTTGGCATTGAAAATGCTCACTGCGGAGAGACTGGTCTCGGAGCTTACAGTGAGTGTCCGGCCATCAAGTGCGAATGCCACCTTTCCGTTGAATGCCGAACGGTTGATTTCTTCAATGCCCGTCTCTGTGGTCCAGGTCACACTGGGGTCTTTGGGACCTAAAGTGAACTCATGCATATTGTACTTCGAAGGCTTCAGGTAGGTGTGTGTGAGCAGGTCCAACACCGTGGCATAGCGAACGTTGGAGAGCGACCAGTCCTGGCTTGTGTCATAGGTGCCATGAAGCTTCACCGTGGTCACTGCACCGCCTCCGGGCAACACCACATGGGCTGTGTCCATGTGGGCACCGTCGCAGAAGAAGTTTGTCTCGTCGTAGATGCGTACGGTCATCTTGCCATCGTAGCGTCCGCCGTCGTTTCGGATTTCTGCATTGAGAATGAGACAGTTCACGGGCACCTGATAGTCACGTGGCGTGAAGTAGGTTTCTTTCACCAACAGAAGGTCGGGTTCTTTCTCGCCACCTATCAGCGGGATGGTGTCAGTGAAGAAAGGCCTGTTAGAGCGGTCGAAGAAGGTGATGACATAATGGTCGTCTCCCGGTAGCGTGAAAGTCTGATTGAACACGATGTCGCGGGTCTCTCCTGCCCCCACGGTAAAGGACTGGTTGGGTGAGGTATACCAATGTTTGCTCACTCCGTCTCCGGCCACATTGAGTCGGAAATGCACGATGCCGTCGTAGAGATTTCCGTTATTGGTGACGCGCAGAGTGATTGTTGAGGGCTGGTCGCTGGTAAGAGTGTCGGGACTTGTAAGAAGCCGGGCCTGGAAGTGACACTGACCGAGAGGTGCATAGAATGCAGAGTCGGCAGTGAGGCGCAGGCTGTAGCCGTTGGCCTCGCCGAGTGCTATTTCGGCAGGCGTCATCTTGTCGGAGCCTTTCAGACAGAAGCCGAAGCTGACGACATAATCGCCGGCCGGCAAGTTAGCCGCGGGCGCATAGAGTGCCGAGAGCGAGTCGAGCGGTTCGCCGGCCGGAGTATAGCCCCGATAGGCTACGGCAGTGTCGGCAACAGCACCATTGCTGTCTTTCACGAAGAAACCAAGGGCGCTGATATCGAGGTCGGTATTCGAGGGATTGTAGACTTCGTAAGCACTGAGCCTCACCTTTTCGCTGCGCTTCACTTTATAGGTCACCGGAGCGAGGTTGTCGGCAACGATACGTTCGGGAGCCATTGTGGTGGTGCCGTCGCGGTCGGGCTCAAAGCCTATCACCATATCCTGCACGTAATTGAATCCATCGTCTTTGGCCTCGCCTGTAGTTAGGTCGAAGTCGGAGTAGGGTATGGCTGTGAGCAGGAAGTAGCCGTCGCTCGTACCTCCCCATCCAAAGTTGAAGTGGTAGTAGCCCCGCGAGTCGTAGCCATCGCAGATGAAGGAGTGCCCCATGGAAAGGTCGGAGGTGGCACCGTCGTAGACGACGGGCCGGGCGTTGCGGAGCTCATTGTCGAGCATGGATGTCCAGTCGGACGAGGTGTAGAAATTGCGCTTCACAAGCCGCGCGCCCTTGTTGTACTTGAAGTATCGTGCCAGAGCCTGCGTGATGCGTTCGGAGTAGGCTCCGCTTCCGCTGGCATCGTAGTCCATGTTCACAGCTACTCCCACGTCGTGGAGCAACGTAGCCACAGCCTGCTTGGCTGCGTCTGGACTGCCTGCATCAAGACTCGGAAGCATTTCGTTCCAAAGGTAGGCATGGTTGAAGTCGGCGGAGTCGGCCACGTGATGAGTGGTGGTGACATAGCGGTGCTTGCCTGTGCCACGGTCGGGCCAACGATAATAGTACATGATTTGTCCCATAGCCGTAGCCACACAGCCTGTTGGCGTACCCTTGATGGGCACCAGCCGGTTGTAGTAAGTGCCTTGTCCCCACTTGATGTTGCCCAGCAGGGGTTTCACGCTGTCTGTGCGCAGAGGCGGCTGCTCAGCCTTCAGTCCGTGAGCAACGGCATAGCGAATCTGGCGTTGGTATTGTCGGAGCCAGGCTTGAGCGTTGGCAGGCATGCTCTCAAGGTCGAAACTGCCACTGTCGGAATATCCTAACACGGGATAGGCAGCATCGTCGGCAGCTACGATGACATAACCTCCGGCTGTGCCGCGGTTGACAACGTAGAAGTCGTTCGTCTCCCCTGTGCGGGCAGTGTAGGCAATGGATAAATCCTGCCGTGCGGGAGCTCTCCGTGCAGTGGATGAGGGATGGGAGGCCGTGAACCGGCCGGCTATCTGCAGGGCCTTACGGCTGTCGACGGGGGCGGCAGTGAGGAGGGAGGCCGAGAGCAGAAGGGTGAAGGAAAGTAGAGTTCGTTTCATTTGACGATGACTTTATGATGGTTGATGATGTAAATGCCGGGAGCAAGACGGTCTGTTGACGTGGCGTTATGGCGCAAGAGCCGTCCGTCGGGAGTGTAGATGTCGGTCCTCTGCTTGCGCTCATCCTTTGGGTTGCTTATGCCCGTCGGGGTTGTTATGGTGACGGGCTCCGACTCGCTTCCGTCCTTGTAAACGGCTGTCACGCTGTATACAGTGTTGGCGGCGGCTGTGTCGTTTGATGTCCACGCAGTGGTGCTGACGGTATCTGCAAGGACGCCATCGCGATAGACGCGGTAAGCCACCGGTGTGCCGCCTTCCTCAAAGCTGATGTCGTCGAGCATGAGCAACAGGGCACCACCGTCGCTCTCGTCGCCGCCGGGAGTGATGTGATGAATGGCAAAGTAGCGTGTCCCCTCGTCGATGTGGAGCGTAAAGTGCTGCCATTCGCCCATGTAGATGTCGAACCGGTTGCGGATACCTGAAGCATAGTAGTCGGTGAAACTCTTTGGCTCAGGGGTGGTCTTCGAACCGAGGAAATAGAAATACTCGTCGTTGTCCTGCATGTTGCCAAGAGCATCCTTCGTCCTGAGATTGCTCACCCAGAAGCTCACGTCCTGTGCCCTTCCGGAGAGTTCGGGAGAGATGAGCCAGTTGTCAGCCGACGGATAGTAGGTGTCGGTAGTTTCATCGTGGTAGGCGTAAGGAGCTCCGGCAAACTGTTTCCCGCTGTGGGCGGCTAAAGAGTCGCCTATCTCGGAGGGATTCATGATGATGAAGGCCATCTTCTCGCCCACATGAGGATAGTCGGAGAGTGCGAACACACCGCCGGTAGTGGCCTTGTCGGCGTCGATAAGGGTCCAGTCACCGAAGGCTGTCGACCAGGGAGCATACTCCTCGAAGTCCTCGGTGCGTGCTCGGCTGTTGGGAGCCGGTGCCTCCCAGCTCAGACTGTTCGGCGCTGTGAGGGTAAGATGGCGTACGCCGTTGCGCCATGCTTTCTCAAGGGTGATAGTGCAGGAAGCAGTGTTGTTGTCGGCATAGCTGTCGCCTTCCGCGCTCACTGTGGCCGTGACCATCTGTGTTGAGGCTGTGTCTATGGAGGAGGTGGGTAGCGAATAACTGTAGCTCATGCTTCCCATGGGCCGGAGCCGCTGTGTGATTTTCTCGTTGACAACAGTCTTTCCGCCTGCTGTCAGCTTGAGCGTGAAGGCATTTACAGTCTGGGCGCTGAGGTTCTGCACGGTGGCTTTGATGTGTGCCGACATGCCTTTCACCACTTTTGAATCCGGCGTGAGTCTCACGGAGATGTCGCCGGTTCGGGCATTGAAGAGATGGATGTCGTCGATACCTGTCAGTATGTTGGGTGTGGTGGCTATGAAGCGGAAGCGAAGTCTGACGGTAGAGACTCCCGTGGCTGAGTGAATCGTCTCTACGGCTTGAAGCCAGCGTGAAGAGCCAGCGCCCGCGGAATAGTCGATGGTGCGCACAGGCGTAGCATGGTCTTCGCTGTCAAGGAGTTCGGCGTAGAGCTTCACCGCCTTCCCCGGCACCTTGTAGTAGCTGAAACAGAGGGTAAGGTTCGTGGCCGAAGAGATGTCAATGGGCGCAGAGGTGACCGAGAACTCCTCGCCGGCCTTTGAAGCCAGGAAGCCGAGGAATCCATTGTCTGCATCGCTGCTTTTCACGGCATTGATGTCGGTGAGCAGGCCGAAATCGGATGCTGGCACATCATTCGCAGTCCATTCATTTTGCTCTTTGCCGTTGGTGAAACTCTCATTGAATGGCAGCGAGAGGGGATGGGGCACGGCAGTCTTTGGCGAAGTGAGCCTCCGTTGTCCAGGCGTGACAGCCGGCGGTGTGGCCACTTGGGCTTCCGAGACGGAGAAAAAGCCCAACGAAGCCATCATGAGGCACAGAATACGTAAAGGTAGAACTTTCTTCATAGACAAGAGATATTAAAATGTCGCAAATGTATAACAAATTATTAGAATGACAAAGGGAAAATACAATTATTTTTCATGTTACCTCCGCAAAGGTTGCGAATTGTTCTTCGGGATATGAACGTTTTTACAGCGTTTGGGCTAACTACCCGAAAGTAAAGTGGATTCAGGTTTCATAAGTGGATTCCATCACAGAGGGGCTGTCCTTGTGGTCGTCGACAGCTTGCACGCAAGCAATGTCCTGTTTTAGTCTCCCTTGGACAACAAATGATAGACGAATGGACAACAATTGTTTGACCATTGGCAAGGTGAGGAGCAGACTGGTAGTATGTGAACTGCAATGAGAGCACAGGCTGCAGAGGAACACATTTACGATAGTTGTGTTGCTGAAATTGCATTGCACACTTGATTGACTTCGGCCCGAAAAAGCGTATCAAAAATCAAAGGTCTCAAGAAAGTTTGTAAATAAAAAAGAACGCGAAAGTGCCAAAATACGGCCATATTTTG
>OMVH01000016.1 GCA_900314365.1 uncultured Prevotella sp.
AAAGGAACAGCAAAGAAAAAGACCGCTTTTTCTTTGATACTCCTGAGTGAAGCCTATCCTTCTTGCCGAAAGGCAAAAAGTGCAAACGAAAGGAACAGCAAAGAAAAAGACCGCTTTTTCTTTGATACTCCTGAGTGAAGCCTATCCTTCTTGCCGAAAGGCAAAAAGTGCAAACGAAAGGAACAGCAAAGAAAAAGACCGCTTTTTCTTTGATACTCCTGAGTGAAGCCTGTCTTGGGGCGACCGTCTAAAGATAGCGAAGTTTCTCCGGACACCCACGTACTAATCCCTCCTGTGGCTTTTTTGAACATTGAAAACAGGGCATTATTAAAGCCAAAAATAGGCCGCAAAAAGTAAAAACCCTTTACATTCAAAATTCTCGAAATAGCATCGAAGCAGAGAAGAAAATGCAGTGAAAACACTCTTTTCAGAGTACTTTTTCGTCGAGATCGGACTTCGAGAGCCTCGCGGTCCTATCTCGAGCGCCTCGTGATCGGACTTTGAGACGCTAAAGACTATGGTATTGCAAGGCAAAAATTAGGCTTTTTCGGCCTGTTTTATATAGCTATCAAGGCCCACCATAAGGTCAAAATATCATAACACACTAATATACATACAATTACAAAATCGCTGAGATTTCGCGTATTTCAGAGCAAAGTTGGTCTTGCTGAAAAATAATCAAAAATAGAGGCCATGTTTTGTAATTAATTTTCCACAAGCAGCTCTTCTGAGACCACCTTGTTGCCTCGTCGCCTGTTCCAAAATCGGACATTTCGGAGAAACTGTTGAAGGAGTCCGCAACTTACTGTTTTCTGCCATGATAAATCGAGCATCGTCAGCAAGACACCGGTGACAGACGTTATAAAATAGTAAAAAAAAGGAGCCTTTATATCCGTTTCGGATTATTTTAGCTACTTTTGCATTCGCTACACAGTCAAAACTCCGTAGAATCAAGAACATATCAAAATATGAAGAAGAAAATTCAATTCAGTCTCGTTTACCGGGACATGTGGCAGAGCTCAGGAAAGTTCCAGCCACTCAAAGACGAACTTGCCCGCATTGCTCCGGTCATCATAGACATGGGCTGCTTCGCCCGCGTAGAAACCAACGGTGGAGCCTTCGAGCAGGTCAACCTGCTTGCCGGCGAGAACCCCAATGATGCCGTCCGCGCTTTCTGCAAACCTTTCAACGATGCCGGTATCAAGACCCATATGCTCGACCGCGGCCTCAACGCCCTGAGAATGTATCCTGTACCCGACGACGTGAGGCAGATGATGTATCGCGTGAAGAAGGCACAGGGCACCGACATCACCCGTATCTTCGACGGACTCAACGACATCCGCAACATAGCTCCATCCATTCGCTGGGCCAAAGAGGCTGGCATGACAGCCCAAGGCACGCTCTGCATCACCACCTCTCCCGTACACACACTCGAATACTACAGCAAACTGGCTGACGAGGAGATTGAAGCCGGCGCAGAGGAAATCTGCCTGAAGGACATGGCCGGCATTGGCCAGCCCGCCTTCTTGGGCCAACTCACGAAGATCATCAAGGAGAAACATCCCGACATCATCATTGAGTATCACGGTCATTCAGGCCCCGGCCTCTCCATGGCCTCCGTACTTGAGGTTTGCGAGAACGGTGCCGACATCATCGACACCGCCATTGAGCCGCTGTCGTGGGGCAAGGTGCACCCCGACGTAATCTCGGTGCAGAGCATGCTCCGCCACGCAGGCTTCGACGTGCCCGACATCAATATGGACGCCTACATGAAGGCACGCGCCCTCACTCAGGAGTTCATCGACGAGTGGCTGGGCTACTTCATCAATCCGCAGAACAAGTTCATGAGCTCTCTGCTCCTCACCTGTGGTCTGCCTGGAGGCATGATGGGCTCCATGATGAGCGACCTCGGCGGTATCCGCAGCACCATCAACAACATCCGCAAGAAGAAGGGTGAGACCGAACTGAGTATGGACGACCTGCTCATTAAGCTCTTCGACGAAGTGGCTTACGTATGGCCGCGCGTGGGTTATCCTCCACTGGTGACACCGTTCTCGCAGTACACCAAGAACATCGCCCTCATGAATCTCCTCTCCATGGAGCAGGGAAAAGGTCGCTACGTCTATATGGACGACGCCATGTGGGGCATGATTCTGGGCAAGAGCGGCAAGGTGCCCGGCGAGATAGCTCCTGAGATTGTGGAGCTGGCCAAGCAGCAGGGCCGCGAGTTCACTACCGTCGACCCGCACACACTGCTAGAGAACAAACTCCCCGAGTTCCGCAAGGAGATGGACGAGAATGGCTGGGACTACGGCCAGGACGACGAGGAGCTCTTCGAGCTGGCCATGCATCCCGAACAGTATCGCAATTTCAAGAGCGGACAGGCCAAAAAGAACTTCCTTGCCGATTTGCAGAAGGCCAAGGATGCACGTCTGGGCTCTAAGCTCACACCCGAACAGATAGCAGAGTTCAAACATGCCAAGGCCGACGCCATTGTGGCCCCGGTCAAAGGCCAGGTGTTCTGGGAATTCCAAGGCGACGGCGAGGCAGCTCCCGCCGTGGAACCCTTCATCGGCAAGGAATACAAAGAGGGTGACACGTTCTGCTACATTCAGGCTCCATGGGGAGAATTCGTACCTGTGACGGCTGCCCTCGGTGGCAAATTAGTGGAAATAGGCGCACATCAGGGCGGTAAGGTGCAGAAAGGCGCCGTCATCGCTTATATCGAGCGCAAGCAATAATCTTTTCACGGCTGTGGCCTGCATGGTTCGATGAGCCGGCGTGGTCACAGCCGTCATCTTTCCTTCTCACTGCCTCTCTCAAGGCTCTCCGTCCCCAACAGCTGAATCATCCCCAATAAGGTCGGGGCAGGATAACTTTCAAGAATGGACTACATTAGCATCATTAATAAATATTATCCTGAGGAAAATGCGCTCAGGCATATTCTTCTCACCCACAGTCGCTCGGTAGCCGACATGGCCCTGCGTATAGCCGAACGCCATCCGGAACTTCACCTCGATACTCGTTTTGTGGAAGAGGCCGCCATGCTCCACGACATAGGCATCTTCATGTGCGATGCACCAGGCATAGAATGCTACGGAAAAGAGCCCTACATCCGTCACGGCATCATTGGGGCCAACCTGCTCCGCGGCGAGGGTTTCCCTGCCCATGCGCGAGTATGCGAAAGGCACACCGGTGCCGGCATCACACTGAAAGAAATAATCCGTCAGGATTTGCCACTTCCTCAAATGGACTTCCTTCCGGAAACATTGGAGGAAAAGCTCATCTGCTACGCCGACAAATTCTTCTCGAAAACCCACCTTGACCGCACACGCACCGTGGAACAGGCTGAGCAAAGCCTCGTCCGCTTCGGCAAAGAGGGCGTGGAGCGATTCCGCCAATGGGTAGCTCTCTTCAGCTGATTCCTTTTTCCCGCCCAACCCAATGTTTTTTAGCTAAAGGAAGACTCTCCCACCCGGCTAAAACCAAAAAGTTAAAATGCCGAAATGCTGGGGCCGTTACCCATTAAATGAGTAACTTTGCATTCTAATGAGGACCAAAACGGTTATAGCCCTTCTTCTCCTTGCCGTCATGTTCGTGATGGCCGGAAACAACATGCCCGCCAACAGCAAGAAGAAGAAGAAACAGAAAGCCCGTACCGAGCGCACAGTAGCCGACAGTGTCAGCAACGACACCGCCCGGCTGAACAGTGAGCCCGATACAACACACATGGACTCACTGCAATTGGCCATCTATCACCACAACAAAGCCATTGACGACTCTATTAAGCTCGACTCCATCAACCGCACGAAGAAGAACGGCATAGAATCGCCGGTGCAGTACCAGGCTTCCGATTCCATGGTCTACGACGCAGGTCACAAGAAGGTGTACCTCTATGGCAACTCCAACGTGAAGTACCAGAACATGGACATCACGAGCGAGCGCATCTACATGAATCTCGACAGCAACCTCGTGCATGCGACCGGAGCCTACAAGGACTCCACATCGAAGAAGGCCGAGGGCACGCCGGTGTTCAAGATGGGCTCCGACGAGTACGAAAGTGACACCATGGCCTTCAACTTCAAGACCAAGAAGGGCCTCATCAGCAATGCGTACACCAAACAGCAGGAAGGCTTCATGCGCAGTCAGCTCTCCAAGCGCGACTCCTCCGGCGTCATCTACATGCAGCATGGCCGCTACACCACCTGCGACGCACCGAACCCAGACTTTTACATCGCTCTCTCCAGAGCCAAAGTTCGGCCGGGAAAAGATGTCGTCTTCGGCCCGGCTTACCTCGTTGTTGCCGATGTTCCTCTGCCCTTAGCCATCCCCTACGGGTTCTTCCCTTTCACGAAAAGCTATTCCTCCGGCTTCATCATGCCCACCTACGGTGACGAACAGAGCCGTGGCTTCTACCTGCGCGACGGCGGCTACTACTTTGCCATCAGCGACATCTGGGATCTCAAGGTCTTAGGCGAAATCTATACCAAAGGTTCATGGGGAGTCTCCTTGGCAAGCAACTACCGCAAACGCTACCGCTACTCGGGCAGCTTCCTTTTCAGCTACCAGGACACAAAGACGGGCGATAAGGGCATGCCCGACTTTGCAGAGCAGACAAGCTTCAAGGTACAATGGTCGCACCGCCAGGATTCCAAAGCCAACCCCTACAGCTCACTGTCGGCAAGCGTCAATTTCGCCACATCGAGCTACGAACGCAACAACCTCACGAGCATGTACAACCCACAGACGATGACGCAGAGCACACGTACATCGTCAGTGAGCTGGAGCACCACATTCTCGAGCATAGGCATGTCGCTGAGCAGTACGGCCAACCTGACACAGAACATGCGCGATTCCTCAATAGCCATGACGCTTCCCGACCTGAATATCAGCATCAGCCGCTTCTATCCTTTCAAGCGCAAGCATGCTGCAGGAAACGAGAGGTGGTATGAAAAAATCTCGCTCAGCTACACAGGCCAGTTTTCCAACTCCATCAGCACGAAAGAGGACAAGCTTATGCACTCCAATCTCATCAAGGACTGGCGCAACGGTTTCCAGCATAACATACCTTTGAGCGGGAGCTTCACACTCTTCGACGTGCTCAACGTGAACCCCACCTTCAACTTCACCGACAGAATGTACACCAACAAGGTGACGCGCTCATGGGATGAGACTACACAAACTGAAGTTGCCGACACAACTTATGGCTTCCACAATGTCTACAACTGGAGTATGTCTCTCGGTATGTCGACAAAGCTCTATGGTTTCTGGGTACCTAACCGCAAGATTTTCGGCGACAAGATTCAGGCCATCCGCCACGTGATTACCCCGCAGGTGACATTTAGCTACGCGCCCGACTTCGGTGCACGTCGCTACGGATACTATCAGACCTATCAGAAGACCGACGCACAGGGCAATGTCTCACTCGTAGAATACTCTCCCTACTCCAACGGAATGTTCGGAGTTCCGGGTAAAGGACGAACCGGGAATATTGCCTTCAGTCTCGACAATAACATCGAGATGAAAGTGAAGAGTGACAAGGACTCCACAGGCTTCAAGAAGATAAGCATCATCGATCTGCTCGGGCTCAGCATGTCCTACAACATGGCCGCGAAGGAGCGTCCCTGGAGCGATCTTAGCATGAATATCCGATTGAAATGGTGGAAAAACTACACCTTCAATATGAATGCGGTCTTTGCCACTTATGCCTATGAACTCGACAAGGACGGACATCCTTACGTGGGTACCCACACGGAATGGGGCAAGGGACGGTTCGGACGCTTCCAAGGTATGTCACAAAACATATCCTTCACACTTACACCCGACAAACTGAAGAAGTGGTTTGGTGGAGGTGACGACAATAATGATGAGGAGAAACGTAAGAAGAAGGATGATGACGAGATGGACACCGATATCAACAGCAATGTTGACGACACGATGATTGACGGACAGCACGGAGCAAAGAAAAAGTCGGGTAGTGGAAAGGCTGAAACTGATGACGACGGCTACATGAAGTTCTCCATGCCCTGGTCACTGACCGTCGGCTATGGTATCACGATGAGGGAGAACACCGTTGAGAGCAAGTTCAACAAGCGCACCATGCGCTATCCCTATAAGTTCACACAGACGCTTAACTTCAGTGGTAACATCCGAATCAGCGATGGCTGGAACATCAGCTTCTCGTCGGGTTATGACTTCGAGAACCACGACATCAGTATGACCACTGCCTCCCTGCAGCGTGACCTCCACTGTTTCAACATGAGTTGCCAAGTGGTGCTGGCCCCCTACACGAGCTACAACTTCTCGTTCCGCTGCAACGCCTCCACTCTGACCGATGCACTCAAATACGACAAGCGCAGCGGATACAGTAATGCAGTACAATGGTATTAGATAACTTGAGACAAGACATCACATCATGAACTTCGACACTTTAATCGACCGTCGCGGCACAGGCTGCGTCAAATATGAAGCACTGCAAAAACTCTATGGACGCACCGATCTGCTGCCTCTCTGGGTGGCCGACATGGACTTTGCCACGCCACCTTTCATTATAGAAGCCATGGCCAGGCGTCTCCGCCATCCTGTCTTCGGCTACACGGTCGTTCCCGAAGATTATTGGACAACCATCACCAAATGGATAGACAGCCATCACCAGTGGAAGGTCCAGGAGTCATGGATGCGCTTTATTCCCGGCATCGTCAAGGGTATTGGATTTGTCATCAACGTCTTCACCCAGCCAGGTGACAAGGTTATCGTCATGCCGCCGGTCTATCACCCCTTCTTCCTCACACCGCGTGGCAACAAGCGTGAGATTGTATGGAACCCTCTGAAGCGGCTCAGCGACGGCAGTTATGAAATGGATTTCGACAACCTTGCAAAGGTCTGCGACGACCATTGCAAAGTGCTCATTCTCTGCAATCCTCATAACCCGGCAGGCATAGAGTGGAGCTGGGAGACTCTCACAAAGCTCGCAGACTTCTGCTATGACCATCATCTGCTTGTCATCTCCGACGAGATTCATTGCGACATGGCTCTCTTCGGACACAAGCACATTCCTTTTGCATCAGTTTCAGACAAGGCTCGCGACATAAGCATCACTTTTCAGGCACCCAGCAAGACCTTCAACATGGCGGGTATAGTGAGTTCCTACACCATCGTTCCTTCCGACAGTCTGCGTCGTCGCTTCTTCAGCTGGCTCGATGCCAACGAGCTCTCCTCACCCGACATCTTCGCACCCATCGCCACAATGGCAGCCTATCGGGAGGGAGAATCCTGGAGAAGAAAGCTCGTAGAATACATTGAAGGCAACGTGCTTTTCACTGAAGAATTCTGCCGCGAGCACATGCCAGCTATCAAGCCCCTGCGCCCCCAAGCAAGCTTTCTGGTTTGGCTCAACTGCCGTGATTTGAACCTCAGTCATGATGCGCTCATCAGTCTTTTTGTTGACCAGGCCCATCTCGCGCTCAATGACGGCGAGATGTTTGGTCCCGGTGGAGAAGGCTTCATGCGCCTCAATGTGGGCTGTCCGCAGGCAGAGCTCAGCCAGGCTCTCTCACAACTATCTGAGGCCGTAGCGAAGCTCTGACCGCTGACCACTGTACACGCTCTAAGCCACTGAAGCTACCAGCCAGCCCAAATAGCAGAGGAAGCACACAGTGAGCAAAGCGCCTTCCCAACGTTCAATACACATCTTCGTATAGGAGAAAAGCCACAGTAGAATCATGGCACCTACCATTACCGAGAGGTCGATGGTCGTAATGCCCTGAATGTGCAGGGGCGTTATCAGTCCTGTGATACCGAGAATCATAAGGATGTTGAAGATGTTGCTGCCCACCACGTTGCCAATAGCAATACCACTGTTGCCACGGCGTGCTGCCACCAGACTCGTGGCAAGTTCGGGCAACGAGGTGCCACAAGCTACGATAGTGAGTCCGATGACAGCATCACTGACACCGAGCCTGTGGGCTACATACTGTGCTCCATTAACGAAAACCTCACTTCCGATGATGAGGCACGCAAGTCCTAAAAGGAGAAACAGCGAGGCTTTCAGCAGAGGCATAGGCTTCGAAGGGGCTTCGTCGGCATCCTTCTGCCCACGCGCATCACGCAGCGTAAAAACCATGAACACCACAAAGAGCACCAGAAGCACCAGAGCATCTATACGCGAGATGACGCTGTCGACACACATCATGAAGAGCACCATCGAGGCTACAAGAGCAAACGGAATCTGCCGCTTCACGCTGTCAGCCGTAATGGCTATCGGGGCCACCAAGGCAGCTGCACCAACGATTAAAAGCGCATTGAAGATGTTGCTGCCCACAATATTGCCCACGCTGAGGTCGGCTGTCCCCTTGAGTGCAGCGGCCAGACTGACGAAAAACTCCGGCATCGACGTACCTATAGCTACGATAGTGAGCCCAATGATAAGCTGCGGAACACGAAACTTCTGTGCCAGCCCCACAGCGCCGTCAGTAAGACGTCCGGCTCCCCAAAGCACAAGAGCGAAACCGATAAGAATGTAGAGAATGTTGAGTAACATGAAAACAATTATTGATATATAAGTGCAAATTTAGGCAAAACTCCCGATTTACACGCTTCATGCCGCAAAAACTTTATGATATTTCCATCGTTTTATTTCCGTTACGCCTTCAATATGTCACATCACGAAAATATAGTCCATCTGCAGCAGAACATTCAAAAGCATGAAGGGATAGAGGCCATATAGCTTTACATGTCTACCCTTTAACATGCAGACGGACACAAAGTGCTGCACTTACTATTAAACTTTGCAGGGGGGCGAGAATCTTGAAAGACCACACATTTCAAGCGGATTACACGATTCAAATTTCCTGCGAATTCTCCTTTAAACGACAAGACATCGAATGCTCACGCATTCGATGTCTTCTTTACAAAACAATCACACAAAAAATCTATATAATCAAAACACCTATTTATTTCTGTTCATCCCTTATCATGCAAGGAGCATACCAACACGCAAATTGCGCCATGATGTCAGTGCGGGAATGACAGAACGTCGGTTGTCTGATTATTATTCTTCAGTGTTCTTGTCCTCGCGGTCGCTGATGTTGTCACCTTCGGTAGGTTTCAAAGCCTGCTCGAAATCCGTGATTCCACAGCTCACGAGTATGTCGTACCACTGCAACAGTTTGCGAATATCGCTGTCATGGACGCGATCCTTGTCATACTCAGGAAGTACTTGTGCGAAGAACTCACGCAGCTCTTCTCCCTTCGCCTTGCGATAATTGAGCGATGCAGCCTTGCCACCTTCTTTCTCGCTGAGATTCTTCAGCACCTGCCAGAGAGGTATGTCGTCGCCTTCTGTGTACATGGCAATATCTGCAAGACTTGTCACGCGGTCTGTAGCAAACACAGGCATGCGGCGTTTAGCCTCGTCGAGCGATTCCACAATAAGTGTTCTGTTGCCCCGGGAGACAAGCCGGTAGAGCCCCGGCTTCCCGGAAATTGATAGTATTGTTTCCATTACTTTTATGATTTATTTTTTGTTGAATTGTCGTTTTTGTATTTCTCCACGGTAGCCAACAATAAGTCAGCAGCTTGTCCAAGGTCGTTCTTGCCGTCGTTGTTGACAATCACATCGCAACGCTCCATTACCTTCTCCTGTGGCCACTGACACTCTATCCACTGCAGAGCTTTCGTGCGGGAAATATTGTCACGTTGCATGATGCGTTCAATCCTGACCTCAAGAGGCGCTGCCACACCCACGATGAGATCGAAGTCGACGCGACGTACAAAGCCACTGTCGAAGAGAATAGCACTTTCGAGCCAGGAAAAACCAGAATGAAGAAAGTCAAGTGCCACCGCGGGATGGACGATGGAGTCGATGAGACGCTTGTTGGCCTCCGAATGCAAGACGAACTGAGCCAGCACGCGCTTCTGCAACTGTCCCCCTTGATAGCAGTTGTTTCCGACGGTCCTGCAGAGAGCTTCCTTCAGACTTTCGTCGGAAGCCATCAGTCTCTTTGCAGCCGCGTCACAATCGTAAACGCTGACCCCTCTCAGCTCGAGCTGCCGGCAGAAGAAGCTCTTGCCCGAGCCTATTCCGCCCGTTATCGCTATTCTCATACTGCTATTGCTGTTCTATGAGATAATCCACCTGCGCATTGTCAAGCCTCACGTTGCCCACATTGTGCGGCGAAGCAGCCACGGTGAGAGTGCATTTGTCGGAGGGATGAGCCATGAGGTCATTGTAGTCGACGGTGACAGAGAACTGCTCGGGCTTCACGCTGCGGAAGAGTTTCGCACCCACCACGAAATAAACCTTCACGTGCGAGGGGAACGTACGCAGCACCTTGCCCTGCGGCATGTTGACAGCTTTAATCGGTACAACAAAGCTCTCCTCGGTGAGAATATCAGGGAAGAGCATCATGCTGACTTTGGATGGGACACACTTCACCCCATGAATCTTCTTCAAGTTGACGGGACGCGACACGGTGTCGCTGAAGTTAGTGATGTTGAGCGCCTCGGTCGGGATGTAAGTGATACTGTCGAGCAGTCGTTTGCTGGCATAAATCGTGATACGCTCAGGGAAGAACTTCACAGCCGAGAGATAATAGCTCCTAGCAGGTACCACCTTACCAGCGATGCGCACAGGTACAGACTTGGAGAGTCCGTAATTGAACGTAAAACCCAGTCCGGCCGGTTTCACCGACGTGAGTTTTGTAGTGTTCATCATTCGGAGTCCGAGCTGCTTCTGAATGTCAGCCAGAGGCATGTATCCCGTCTCCGTGTCCTTGTTGGCATAGACGGAGAAGTCGATAGTAAGCGTACCGAGGCGTCGCCCAAATAAATAAGGTAATAGGGAGAAGCCGTCGTCGCGCACTGTCACCCTCAAAGTATCGGCCGGGTCGGCAGTAATGACAACGTTGCGCGGCACCTTGACCATGCGCACGGGAACCTCTACTTCCGCCTCATAAGTGTCGCTGAGCGCATTAAAGAGCCAGAAGGCTCCACTCAAGAGAAGGAAGAATAAAAAAACCAGGAACTCCTTGTTGCTGCTTCCTAACAAGAAGTCCCTGACGATATTGACTATGCCAGGCCGCTTTTTCATTAACGGTTCTGCATCTGCTGGGCAGTGTCAGCGAAGAGATAATTCCTGTCGACCGTGATGACGACACCACGTGCAATCTCCACATCCACCTTGGTAGTGGCAGGGTCGATGCGCTTCACCGTACCATAGATACCTCCTCCCGTGACAACGGGCGCTCCCTCGCGCAGGGCATTTTGGAAATTGCGTATTTCTTTCTGCCGCTTCTGCTGGGGTCGTATCATCGTGAACCACATGATTGCGAATATGGCTATCATCATAACCAGGAAAGGCATCATTCCGCCTCCCTGTGCTGCCAAAAACAAATTAATCATTTTTCCTATTGATGTTAAAAGTTAATATTATGTTATTCTCCCTCAGGGACCTCATCGGGCTCGTTCTCGATGTCATCCTCCTCTACCTTCTGCCCGGCTACACGCTGTGCATCCATAACCTTATATACCTTGTGGGTGGCTATGAGATAGTGAGCAATAGCGTCGAGCATGCCGTTGATGTAACCGCCGCTCTTTGGAGTGCTGTAGAGCTTGGCAAGCTCCACATATTCGTTGATGGACACTTGGATGGGGATGTTCGGGAATGTCACCATTTCGGCAATGGCAATCTGCATGATGACCACATCCATGTAGGCAAGCCGCGAAAAGTCCCAATTTCGACTGGTCTCGCTCATATAGCGCTGGTAGGTCTCGGCATTAAGGATGGTAGCGCGGAAGAGCTTGCGCGCAAAGTCACGGTCCTCCTCATCCTTATATTCCGGCAGCAACTCCTGATTTGACTTGTTCTTTGGATCAAAACGCTTAATGGTCTTCAGCACGAAGGTATCAACGACCTCCTTGTCATCATTCCAGTAGAGATTCTTTTCCTCCAGGATACTGTCTAGTTCTTCGTTCTCTTGGATGAGCTGTCGGTAGAGCTTCCGCCATACTTCTCGGTCGGCCTCATAGTTGTCCTCCGTGGACGCCATATAGTCCTTATAGGTACTGCTCTGCTCTATTTGCGAGCACAGTTTGCGGATGAACTCCATATCGTCGTCCCATGAGAGATGCTGGGTGTCTACAAACTCATTGAGCATCTTGTTCTCCTCGAGCTGCATGGCAAAACGGTTGTTGACGAACCTTTGCGAAGGCATCTCGCTACCCTCACGCACGGCCCGCTGCGTTGCCACTTCAACCCTGTGACGCTCTTCACGCGACAGAGCTACTATTAAATAGAGGAGATAATTGTATAAATCATAGGCCTTGGAGAGACTGTAAAGCAACTCCTTCTCAGCAGTGTCTATGTTCTTGCTGCCATTTTGATAGTAGGCGTAGGTTAACTGGACTACCTTAATCCTAATCAGTTCTCGATTAATCATTCTCTAATGTTCGAATTGTTGTTTACCCTGCAAAAATAGGTATTTTGGATTTAATCACCAAAATATTCTGGTATTATTTCAATAAAAAAGACGTTTGGCGTTGGCAAGTCCAAGAAAAAGCCGTAATTTTGCATCGCTTTTTGAGCAATACAACAATCGTCCCTGTTCAAGGAAGTGATTCCATGAGGCAGAGAGACGTTTAATCGTGTATGGCGAATTAAGGCATAACTTATTTAACAACTTAATTTAGAGTAACACATGAAAGAGATTAATGTTTCAGGTCAGAAGCGCGAAGTCCTTGGAAAGAAAGCTTCTAAAGCCCTCCGCAAGGAAGGTCTTGTTCCGTGTAACCTCTACGGAGAGGCTGTAGCCGACGGCAAGCCCGTAGCAATGGCCTTTGCTTGCCCTATGAGCGAGCTCCGCAAGCTGGTCTACACACCGCACATCTATGTCATCAACCTCAACATTGATGGAGAGCATCACACAGCCATCCTCAAGGAGCTGCAGTTCCATCCCGTTACGGATGCCCTGCTCCACGTAGACTTCCTCGAGGTCAACGACCAGAAGCCTATCACCATCGGCATCCCCGTCAAGCTCAACGGTCTGGCACAGGGTGTCAGGGACGGTGGCCGCATGAACCTGTCCATCCGCAAGATTGATGTCACGGCTCCCTACCAGAACATCCCCGAGCATCTCAATATCGACGTCACAGGCCTGCGCCTCGGCAAGAGCATCAAGGTAGGCGATCTCCACTTCGACGGCATCGAACTTACAACAAGCAAGAACGTGGTGGTCTGCTCCGTGAAGATGACACGTCAGGCTGTCGACTCCAGCGCTTCTACTGAGGCCGAGGCTACGGAGGACAGCGCCGCAGCTACCGATGCAGCAGCACCCGCTGACGACGCAGCTAAGAAGTAAGCATGGAGAAATTCTTGATATGTGGACTGGGCAACCCTGGCGATGAATACCAGGGTACCCGGCACAACACTGGATTTATGGTATTGGACGCTTTCGCAAAGGCGTCCAATATTGTTTTTGAGGACCGCCGCTATGGATTTGTCGGTGAGACCTCCCTTAAAGGCCGGAAAATTATCCTGCTGAAACCAACCACCTTCATGAATCTAAGCGGCAATGCCGTTAGATATTGGCTGGGCAAAGAGCATGTGCCCCAAGAGCACCTGCTTGTTGTCTCCGATGACATCGCCCTGCCATTAGGTGCTTTCCGACTGAAGGCCAACGGCAGCAACGGCGGCCACAACGGTCTCGGGCACATACAACAGCTCATCGGTGAGAACTACGCCCGCCTACGCATGGGCATAGGTAACGACTTTCCCCGGGGCGGACAGATTGAATGGGTGCTTGGTCACTACAGCAGTGAGGACATGCTCACACTTCAACCGGCCATTGACACGGCTGTTGAGATTATCAAGAGCTTCGTGCTCAGTGGTATTGACAACACCATGAACCAGTTCAACAAGCTCGGAAAGAAATGAAGCCTCACGGGGCGCTGTGACAACCCTACGGACCTCCAGAAACAGAATCGTTATGGCAGCAAACAATTTTAATGACGGAAGCACGCAGCCTTCAGGCCTTCGGCCGGGCATGGCGAAACCTTCGGCAAGAATAGACAAATGGCTTTGGGCCTCCCGGATTTTCAAGACACGCTCCGTAGCCGCTGACGCCATCAAGAACGGCCGTGTGAGCATCGACGGCACAAACGTCAAGCCCAGCCACATTATCAAAGCGGGCGACAGAATCGATGTGAAGAAACCTCCCATCATATACTCCTTCCTCGTCAAGGCATGCATAGAACAGCGTGTAGGTGCGAAGTTGCTGCCCTACATCTATGAGAATGTGACTGATGCCAAACAGTATGAACTACTTGAAATGAGCCGCATCAGTGGCTTTGTTGACCGGGCACGGGGCACAGGGCGCCCCACAAAGAAAGAACGGAGAGCCCTGGAAGCCTTTGTCGAACCTGCTTTGTTTGGCTTCGACGATGACGACTGGAACGATGACGACACCGACGAATAACCCTCTTACACCTACAAGCTTATGATACGACTGGCTGTTTTTGCCTCTGGCCAGGGAACCAATTGTGAGAACCTTATCCGCTACTTTGCGCAGTCCAATCTTGCTCAAGTGACCCTCGTGCTCAGCAACCATACCAACGCTCCCGTCTTGGAAAGAGCCTCACGGCTCCATGTTGAAGCGCTCAGCCTGGACCGTCAGCAGTTTTCCGACGCGGCAACACTTCTGCCCATCCTCCGTTACCACCGCATCGACTTCATTGTCCTTGCCGGCTTCCTGCTGATGATTCCCGACTTCCTCATCAAAGCCTACGACCACCGGATGGTGAACATCCACCCTGCCCTACTCCCCAAGCACGGCGGTAAAGGTATGTATGGCCGACACGTACATGAGGCAGTGAAGGCTGCAGGCGACACCACTACCGGATTCACGGTACATTGGGTCAGTCCGGTCTGCGACGGCGGAGAAATTATCGAGCAACGGTCCGTTGGCATTCTGCCTTCGGATACTGTCGACGACATAGCTTCCAAGGAGCATGAACTCGAAATGGAATACTTCCCGGCCATCGTTGAGGACATACTGCGGAGGACGTATCCCTCAGCCAAGACTTGACACATCAGTAAGGAAGGGCACAAAACGCAAGGCCCGGCACACTACTATAAAGGCTGAACTTCCAACAAGGAGTTCAGCCTTTTTTGTTCATCTCTTTCCTTCTATTTTACCACCATCAAACCTGTGCGAAGTCGCTTTATCCACGCACAGGACTCACTATCATCCACCGAAACCACCACGGGGAGAGGCACTCTGCGGCATACCACCGTCGGGACGGCGGTCCCTGCGTCCGCCGGGCTGACCACCTGGACGCACACCATCAGTTCCCTCAGATCGCCGCATAGAATCGCGCATATCTCGGCGAGCCTGACGGTTGCCAAAGATGTTCATGCGATAGGTGACGCGCAGCAAGGCGTAGCTTGTGATTCCGTTTGTCCAAGTATCCGTGCGCGAGTTGGCCGAGATATTCCGGCTGAAGTTGCTCTGCTGGGCCAATATGTCATTGAAGCGCAGCATCACTACAAGTTTCCTGCCCTTCAGGAAAGCCTGCGATATCTGAGCATTCCATATGAGTTCATTGGTGTTCATAGAAGCATCGTTGAAGCCTCGTCGGCTGTTCATCCGGAGATCGCTCGAGAGCCCCATTCCCCAAGGAGCCTGCACCTGAACGTTCATGCCATAATTGAAGCGCCAGGTATCGAGGTTACTCTTGGGTTGCAGCATGTTGCGCGCATGCTGATAGCTCAGATGCCCACTGGCAGAGACATCGAGCCAGTCGTTATGAAAGCGGAGATTCAACCCTTGGCTGAGCTGAGTGGTGCGCACAAAGTTCTTTTGTGATTCCTTCTTCTTTGAAAGACTGACGTAGCCGACGCGCTGGGTGTAACCGAGTCCCGTATTGGCACCGACACTCCAGTGGTCGAGCGTATCGAGTGAAATGTTGTACCATGCCGACCCGTTGACCGACCAGTTGCCGCTGATATTTTCCGGTCTTGTGATTCTTCCACCGGTCTGCTCGTTGTAGGTCACCATGCGGGAGATACTGTTCGACGTGGTGCTGAAGTTGACACTTCCTGCCAAGGTTCGGTTTAGTCGTCGGCGGTAGTCCGAGAAATCAATGCCCAGGTTGTGAGTAAACGAGGGCTTCAGTCCGGGATTGCCCTTGCGGATGTTGAGGGGATTGGTATTGTCGGTGATGTCGAGGAGGTCAGTAATCGACGGTTCCGAGGTACTCCCTCTGTAGGTAGCATGGGCATTGCGCTGATTGCCCTCCGTCGACCTGCTTCGGTAACGGAAATTGAGGGTTGGCGAAATGTTGCAGATATTCCTCACCGTGTCGACATTCACGCCGAGATAGTCCTGAAGGAAGTGGGTGCGTTGCGGACGGATGTTCAGACCGACAGTAGCATTCAACTCCTTACTGGCGTAGCGCAGCTGCAAGTTGACGTTTTGGTTTCTTACGGTGCGCTCGGAGTAGCGGCTGAGCGAGACATCATAGTAGTGGTCGAGAGGAAAGGCGAGCATATCGAAGTAAGCATCCCATCCGCGGTAACCGTTGAGGATAGCCTCGAACTGTTCCTCGGTCATATCGTCGAAATCGTAGGCTTTAGGGTCGCGCTTGCTGTGACTATAGCTGTAGCTGTAGTCGGCCTGCGCGAAAATACGTTTCCAGAGAGGCTCGGTGTAGCTGAGGCGGAAGGAGTAGTTGAGCCCATGGGAAGGCGAGCTGCTGAAGCGGTTGGTCTGGTAGGTGGAGTCGTTGCCGGCAGCATCTTTTAGCTGATAGAGGTGGACGCTGGTGGCTGAAAGTTGCTTGCTCTCGTCGCTGTTCCATCCGAAGTTGAAACTCAGCGAGAAGTTGCGGCCCCGGTTATTGAGCCTGCGGTGATAGCTGAGGCTTGAGCTCAACGAGCGGCCGCGACTGTAGGAAGTGTTCTTCCCCCGACGGGCGTTCACCATGATGCTGTCGAGGGCGAGCGCATCCATAGACTCTTTCGAGAGCGGGTCATCGACAGTGAGATAGGGATCCTGCTTGTAGGTGGCACTGGTATTGTTGCCAAGACCGTCGGAGCTCGACATACCGAGATTCTGACGGAAGAAGACAGTTGTCACAGTGTCGGGATGCCATTCCAGGTTTCCGTTGAAATTGAAGCTACCGTTTCGTCCATACGACTGGTTCCGACTGTTGGAGAAAGCTCCTTTCTTGTTGACAAAGTTCTCCGACGATACACGTGACAGATTGTCGGAGTTGTTATGGCTCCATTGCAGACTGGCATCGGCTTTCAGCTTGTTGCGCTCCTCGTAGCTCATTGTGGCGTTGGCTCCACGCCCGATGTTGTGTCCCTGATTGTTGGTATTATTGCCGTTGGCCATGATGTTGTAGCGCATCTTTCCGTAGAGTCTCGAGCCGAAGAAGTTCTCCTGCCAGCGCCCGTGAGTTCCCACGGCGGAGGTGTTGTTGGCAAAGAGTCCTTTGCGGAACCGCTTCTTCACCGTAAGGTCGAGCACGGTCTCCTCGTTGCCATCGTCAATACCGGTGAGGCGCGAGCGGTCACTCTTCTTGTCGTAGGCTTTCACCTTGTCGATGATATAAGTGGGGATATTCTTCATGGCTACCGACGTGTTGCCTCTCACGAACTCCCGGTTGTCAAGGAGCACGCGGGTAACCTTGCGGCCATTGATAGTGATGGTACCGTCGTCGTCAAGCTTGGCGCCAGGCAGCCGTTTCACGAGCTCTTCGAGCGTGGAACCCTCAGGCACCTTGAAAGCATCGGCATTATATATAAAGGTATCGGCCTTGACCACCATACGGGGAAGTTGCGCTGTGATCACGGTCTCGTCGAGATTGATAGCCTCCTGCGTCAGAGTATGCGTACCAAGGCTGACGGCTTTGTCGGCCACACTGACGGCGCGGAACGAACTCTTGAAGCCCAAGGAACTGAAGCGGACTATGTAGTTGCCCTTCTCAACGGGAAGTACAAAGTTGCCGCTGTCTGTGGTGAGCGTACCACAGATGAAGGTACTGTCGGTGGAAAGAAGGCTCACGCCGGCCTTAGCCAGAGGCTCCCCCGTCTTGGCATCACACAGTCTGCCCACCACTTTCTGCTGTGCTGAGGCAGAGAGTGAGACTACCAATAGTCCAATGATTAAGAGGACACGGCTAAAGGTGTTCCCGGTTTTAGGCATACAGTTACAGTCTGTGTTAAATGTGTTGTCGCTATTATTCTGCAAATATACTCAAACTTTTCCGTTGTCGCAACTTAGGCTTGCAGTTTTTTCCTATAAAGATAAAGGGCACAGATGCCTCTGTGCCCCGTCTCTCCCCCTGAGAGACCGCTATAAGGATAGCTGTGGAAGCGGAAGCCGGTGCTTAGCGCGGACCACCGAAGCCTCCGCCCGGTGGTGGGCCCATGGGCCTTCCGCCTCCCATACCGCGTCTGCGTCCGTCGGGGCCACCGGGACCACCAGGGCCACGCATACCCGACCGCATATCCTTTGAGCCAAAGAGATTCATGCGATAGATGACGTGAAGCATGGCATAGCTGTTGATGCTGTTGGTCTCAGTGTCACTGCGCTGCATGGCCGTGATGGCACGGCTGAAAGTACTCTGCTGGTTCAACAAGTCGCGGAATTGCAACGACACCGTGAGCGGCTTACCCTTGAGAAAACTCTGCGAAAGCTGCAAGTTCCAGATAAGCTCATTGGTGTTCATAGAGTTGTCGCTGTAGCCGCGGCGGCTGTTCTCGTGCAGGTCGCTGGCAAGGCTCATGCCCCAGGGCATATTGAAGATGGCCGTACCACCGTAGGCAAACTGCCACGTGCGGAGATTGTTCTGCGACTGCAACTTGTTGGTGGCGTTGCGGTAGGTACCCGAGCCGTCGAGCTCTATCTCCACCCAACTGTTGCGGTAGCTGGCCGAGAGGCGCTCGGTGAGACTGAGGTCGTGGGTGATGTTCTTCTGCAGACTGCCCGTACGGTTCAGGTCGAGGTAGCCCACGAGATTGTTGTAGCTCACATTGGTCCACGTGCTCACGTTCCACACCCCTGCCGTATCGATGGAGGCGTTGTAGATGAAGTCGCCGCCTGCACTCCAGTTGCCGTTGACATTCTCCGTGCGCGTAGTGCGACCGCCGGTCTGTTGGTCGTAGGTGACGGCTTGAGTGAAGCCATTGCGTGTCTGCGAGAAGTTAAGGTTGGCGCGCATGAACTGGAAGTGGTTCTGCACGTAGTTGTTGTAGAAGGCGCGCAGCTCGTTGGTGAACGAGGGGCGCAGACCGGGGTTACCCTTGGTGATGTTCAGCGGGTCGCTGTCGTCGGTGATGTCGACGAGGTCCGACATACTGGGCTGTGTGGAGCTTCCGCGATAGTTGATGCGCAGGTCGCTCACCTGGGAGAAGCGGTAGCGGAAGTCGAGCGTCGGCGAGAAGTTGGTGACGTGGCGCACGGTGTCGACGTTGCGGCTCTGATAGCGCTGGATGAACTTCGACATCTGCGGCTGCATGAGCACTCCTGCATTAAAAGTGTACTTGCTCCTTATCATGCGGAACATAAGCTCGATGTCGTGGGTGTAGTTCTTGTACTCGGAATAGCGGCTGAGCGCGTCGTCGCGGTAGTACTCGTAGGACTGCGGCAGCCGTCCGAGATAGTCGCCCCAGCCCTTGTAGAAGGGTGTGAGGTCGCTGAAGAAGCTTTCACCCAAATTGGAGAAGTCATAGGTGGAGCGGTCGCTCTTGGAGAAGCTGTAGGTGAACTTATAGCTGAGTTGCAGGAAGGTGGCCTTCCAGAGCGGCTCGCTGTAAGTGGTCTGCAGACTGTAGCTCCAGTTCTTGGTTGGTGCCAGATTGAAGCGGTTGGTCTGATAGGTAGAGTCGTTGCCGGCAGCATCCTTGAGCTGGTAGAGGTGCACATTGCTTGTGGAGAGGCTCTTGCTGTGGCCTGTGCTGTAGCTGGCGTCGGCACGCAGCGTGACGTTGCGGCCCATGCTGTTGAGTTTGCGGTTCAGCTGCAGCATGCCGCTCACCTGACGGCTGTCGCTGAAGCCTATGGTGGCATTGTTGCGCGTGTTCACCACAAGGCTGTCAGCGGCCATCGATTCGATTGAAGATTTGGAGAGGGGATCGGTAAAATATTTATAGGGATCGTCGTTGAACGAGGCCGAATTGCTCCAGCCGCGGCTGTCGGACGAAGAGTAGCTGAAGCTTGGGCGGAACATGATATTGGTCATGGTGTCGGGAGTCCACTCTATTCTCATTCGTGCTCCGACATTCGTGCTGCGCCCATACGACTGGTCGGTGCTGTTGCCGTAGGAACCGATGTTGCTGAGGAAATTCTGTGTGGACGAGCGCGCGAGCTTGTCGGTGTTGCGGTGGGAGCCGTTGACACTGCCGTCGATGATGAGCTTTCCCTTGTCCTCGTAATTGAAGTTGATGGCTCCCATCTTGTTGGTGGTCAGTCCATTCTGTCCGCCTCCGAATCGCCCGCCCCGGCCACCGAAGCCTCGGTCGTTGGTGTTGTTGAAATTGGCAAATCCCATCAGGCGCGTCTTATCCTTGAATCCCGCTCCCATGCCGCGTACGGCGTAGCGGTCTTTGTTGCCTATGGCTGCATCAATGTTGGAGAAGAGTCCGTGGTTCATGCCTCGCTTGAGTCCGAAGTCGAGCACGGTCTGTTCGTTGCCGTCGTCGATACCTGTGACGCGCGAGAGGTCGCTCTTCTCATCGTAGGCTTTGATACGGTCGATGACGGATGTGGGCAGATTCTTCAGTGCTGTCTTTGTGTCGCCGGTCATAAACTCCTTGCCGTCGATTTTCACCTTGCTCACTTTCTTTCCGTTGATGGTCACGTTGCCGTCGTCGTCGACCGTCGCTCCGGGGATACGCTTCACGAGTTCCTCAGCCACGGAGCCTTCGGGAGTGCGGTAGGCAGCGCTGTTGTAGACGAAGGTGTCGGCCTTCACGACCACCTTTGGCGGGATGGCCGTCACGGTGGTTCCCTTCAGGGTGATGGCATCGGCCTTCATCGTCACCTCACCCATGCGGGCATCCTTGTCCTCTGCTACGGTCACGCTTCGAAAGGTGGTGGGATAGCCCACGCACGTGAGCTTGAGGATGTAGCGGCCGGCCTTGGGAGCCTTCAGGCTAAAACGCCCGTCATCGCCCGAGATGGTACCGCCGACAAAGCTGCTGTCAGCCTTGAGAAGCTGAACGGTGGCCTGAGTCACCTGCTCCTTGGTGTCTTTGTCGACAAGTGTTCCCGTAATCTTCTGTGCCATTGTGGGCAGTGCACCCACCAGAAGGATGAGGGTGAGGAGTAATTTATTTTTCATCTGCTTGATTGAATGTCTGCTTAGTTACGAATTTATTTTCAACTCACGCTATCTTTGACGCAACAGAATAAAGAAGGTTTAACGAAGTCTCCACATTTTTCGAGCTCTACGAATGTTTTTTATCGGACGACGACTAAGATAACAATGCGCTAAGGGAATCCGATGGATTCGAAACCGTTTTTACTGCTTGGTGTAGTTTATGGACTGCCATAAGAGCACAGACAGCAGGGAACACATTTAAGAAAACTGGATTGCTGAAATCACATTGCACACTTGTTTGACTTCGGCCTGAAAAAGCGTATCAAAAATCAAAGGTCGTCCTGAAGTTTGTAAATAAAAACGAACGCGAAAGTGCCAAAATACGGGCATATTTCGAAGCAAGACTTACTTTGCTCCCAAATACGCCAAAATAGAAGGAGTTTGTAACTGCTTATATATAAATAGGTTATGTTTTTGTAGACCTATCAGGAGCCCCTAAAACCGCTTAAAAAAGCCCGAAAAAGCCCTATTTTGGCCTTGTAAAACATATGCTTTTAGCCGCTCAAAG
>OMVH01000082.1 GCA_900314365.1 uncultured Prevotella sp.
GTTCATCCCCACCTTCTTTTAATGTGACCATATATACAAAAGCCATAAGGCAGGTACAAACCCACACCTCACCTCAAGGGCCACCTTGCAACAATGCCGGAATAAACAGAAAAGAGTACCAAGCCGACATTTTTCTTTCCAAATCATAAAGCATTTAAAAAATATTTAGTTACTTTTGCGACATCAAAACAATCGCCCTAAAACCAAGACTATATGAGTGTATTAATGATTGTGGAGCTATTGGTAGTGCTCATAGCTCTCGTTATCGGAGCCCGATACGGCTCCATCGGCCTCGGTGCCATCTCAGGCATAGGACTCGCCATCCTCGTGTTTGGCTTCCAGCTTAAACCCGGAACACCTCCTACCGACGTCATCTATATCATCATCGCCGCTGTCACCTGCGCCGGAGTTCTTCAAGCCTCGGGTGGCATGGACTGGATGATTCAGATAGCCGAAAAACTTTTGCGCAAACATCCTGACCGCATCACCCTGCTTGCACCGTTGACCACTTTCACGCTGACCGTAATGGTAGGAACGGGACACGTCGTCTACACTCTTATGCCTATCATCTGCGACATCGCCCTGAAAAAAGGCATCCGCCCGGAACGTCCCTGCGGCATTGCCAGCATCGCTTCGCAGATAGGCATCACCTGCTCGCCCATCTCCGCAGCTGTGGTGGCCTTTGCAACCATCTCCGTAGCCAACGGCTTCAACATCAACAACCTCACCGTCATCATGGTCACCATCCCTGCCTGTCTGATTGGTATCCTCGCCGCCGTGGCCTACAGCTGGCACCGCGGTAAAGACCTTGACAAGGACCCGGAATTCCTGGCCAAGCTCAAAGACCCCAAGCAGTATGAGTATATCTACGGCGGAGGAGCCTCCACGCTCGGCAAAGAGATACCTAAGGAGAGCAAATGGGCTGTTTATATCTTCCTCGGTGCCCTGGCCGTCATCGTGCTCTTCTCCATCCTCACCATGGCTGGACACAATATTCTGCCCGCATGGAATGAAGTGGCTGTGGTCAAAGGCGGCCCGGCAACTATAACGCTCGCCAATGGCGTCACCGAAACGGCTCAGCAGCTTGCCAAAGCCGGCGTCGTAGAACCCGGCGTGACAGAACTCGTGCCCAAACACCTGAGCATGAATCTCGTCATCCAAATTATGATGATAGCAGCCGCCGCACTGATGATTATCTTCTGCAAGGCAAAGCCCAAGAACGCTGTCGCCGGAGCCGTATGGCAAAACGGCATGGTGGCTGTGGTAGCTATTTACGGTATCGCATGGATGTGCGACACTTACTTCAGCAACTACACCTCAGAGATGAATACCATGCTTAGCGGTATTGTTGAGAAATACCCGTGGTCAATGGCCTTCGTTTTCTTCCTCGTCTCAGTACTCATCAACTCCCAGGGCGCTGTCGTCGTGGCCATGCTTCCGCTGGCCTATCAGCTCGGCATTCCCGGATGGGTGCTCTTAGGCATTATGCCTTCAGTCTACGGCTACTTCTTCATTCCAAACTATCCCTCCGATATTGCAACCGTCAACTTCGACCGCTCCGGAACAACAGTGATAGGCAAGTACCTGCTGAACCATTCGTTCATGATTCCCGGCCTCATTCACGTGTTCACAGCCACCATCTCCGGCTATTGCATCGCCTACCTGATGCACCTCTCCGGACTGCTATAAGGTAAGGCAGAAAAATTAGAATATATAATTCCACATCGTCATTGTACAACAAAGCCCCCGGCATGCTGAAATATGCCGGGGACTGTTATCAATAAAGGCTACCAATAAGCCATCAAGAAACCAACCAAAAACCGAAAAGCATTTTCCTGTTTAGACTGTATATTGCAACTACATCCAACACATTCACTATGAGGAAACACTATTGCTTGTTATTGACAGCCCTGCTCTGCCCTTCTTTCATCGAGGCGCAGAATGTAAGGGAGAAGACTACCTTCCAGACTGCGGCACAGTGGAAGCCTGCCACAGACATCCGGTCGGACCTCGTCATGGTCTACGGATGTAATGATTATCCAAACATTTCTTTCAAGGAAAGGGTTAAGTCATGGCGCGATCATGGCTATCATGCCCATTACATGACGGGAATTGCCTGGGGCGAGTACAAGGACTATTTCACAGGCAAGTGGGATGGCAAATGGCATCTCGACGAGGGACAGAAAACCTTGAACGGTGATACCATCTGGCACGGGCATCTTATCCCTTACATTGTGCCGTCGCTCAACTACATCGAGTACTTCCAGCAGCGCCACATCAAACCTGTCATCGACCAAGGTATCGACGCTATTTTCCTTGAAGAACCGGAATTCTGGGCACGTGCAGGCTACAGCGAAGGCTTCAAGAAAGAATGGAAGGACTATTACGGCTTCGACTGGCGCCCCCAGCACGAAAGTGCAGAGAATACTTATCTGAGCAACAAACTGAAATATCATCTCTACTACCGCGCACTCGATGAATCCTTCAAATACGCCAAAGCCTACGGCCAGGGCAAAGGCATCAACGTGCGCTGCTACGTGCCCACCCACTCGCTGCTCAACTACTCGCAGTGGCAGATTGTATCGCCCGAGGCCAGTTTGGCTTCGATGAGAAGCTGCGACGGCTACATCGCACAAGTCTGGACGGGCACGTCGCGCGAGCCCAACTACTTCAATGGCAAAGCCAAGGAGCGTGTCTTCGAGACAGCCTACCTTGAGTATGGCTGCATGGAATCCATGACACGCCCCACTCACCGCAAGATGTTCTTCCTCACCGACCCCATTGAGGACTGGCCTCGCGACTGGAGCGACTACAAACAGAATTATCAGGCCACCTTCACAGCCGAACTGCTATGGCCGCAGATTGACAACTATGAGGTAATGCCGTGGCCCGACCGTATTTACGAAGGACTCTACAACGAGAGTGCCACGAGCAAAAAGAAGATTCACATTCCGGCCTTCTATGCTACTCAGATGCAGGTGATGATTAACGCGCTCAACGACGTCCCCGCGTCCGACAATAAGGTTAGCGGCAGCCAAGGCATCAGCATAGCTATGGCCAACAGCCTCATGTTCCAACGCTCACCACGGCCTGTGGAGAACTATGACGACCCTCAACTCAGCAACTTCTACGGAGAGGCTCTGCCGCTGTTGAAACGTGGAGTACCCGTGAACATTGTACACTTAGAGAATACGGGGTACACCGATACGTGGCAGAACACGAAGGTTCTGTTGCTCTCCTACTCCAACATGAAACCCATGGAAAAGGCTTATAATGACAATATAGCCCAATGGGTGAAGAATGGCGGTGTACTCATCTACTCTGCACGCGACAATGATCCTTACCAGAAAGTCATGGAGTGGTGGAATCAGAACGGCAACCATTACGAAGCTCCTTCTCAGCAGCTCTTCGAGAGCCTCGGCCTCGAACGCAACGTAAAGGAAGGACGCTACGAAGCCGGCAAAGGTGTCGTCTACGTCATCCGACAAGATCCCAAAGAGTTCGTGCTTAAAGCCGGTGGCGACGCCAAGCTTATCGACATCGTCCGAAAAGCCTATGAGCAGGATGCCAAAGCAGGCAAACTGCTGTTCAAGAACTCCTTTGTGCTCTCCCGCGGCAACTACGATTTGGCCAGTGTCATCGACGAGAACGTTGTTTCTGACAAGCCTTATGTCTTCAAAGGCTGCTACATCGACCTCTTCGACAACACGCTGCCCGTTGTGAAAACAAAGACGGTGGAGCCCGGCCATCAGGCTCTTCTCTACAATGTCAGTCGCGTAGCCGACAAGACACGCCCTCAGGTGCTTGCCTCCGCCTCACGCCAGTATGACGAGCATCGCACGGCGACCTCCTACACCTTCGTCTCGAAGAGCCCCATAAATACGACCAACGTAATGCGCGTCTTGCTGCCTAAGAAGCCTAAGGCGGTAGAGGTAAATGGAGTGAAGGCACCCGTGAAATGGGACTCCGGCAGCAAAACCTTGCTGCTGAATTTTGAGAACAATCCCGCAGGCGTACCGGTAAGTATTGCCTGGTAAAGGGTTCACTCCTACAGAAGAAATCGCGATACACATGGTCAAACATATGTTGGCCATTCGTCTAACAATTGTTGGCCATTCGTCTAACAATTGTTGTCCATTTGGCTAACATATGTTTGACCATTTATAACTTGAAGTATAAAGCTGCTTACATGGTGTGGGTTCACAGGCTACGTTCCGATTACCAGTGTTAACTGCATCTCTCCGAGATGCTTTCGGCCTCTCCAAGTCCGAGAGCATCTTGTCTGTCGTGCCGGACAACGCCTCGTTGTGCTTATCCGTGTTACTGTTGCATCACAGAAAAGATTTTCTTGGGTGTCGTCTGGCACAAAAGGACAGTCGTCGCAACGTTTTGCTCACCTGACGACAGCTATCTTGCAGACAGTGCCCTTACTGCCGTCGGAAGTGGCAGTCTCGACCATATATACACCCGAAGCTACCCGTCGTCCCTTCTTGTCACGACCGTCCCACACATAGCTTCCGCCATTGCTGCGTCCTTCGTTGACAAGCGTACCATTAGCCGTCACAATCTTCACGTCGGCATCCAGTGTCAGGCCCTTGATGGTGATTGGTCCCGTATAGTCGGGCTTCACGGGATTAGGATAAGCATAGGTGACATCCTTGCTCATCTTGTCCACAGTCTCGGTGGCGTCGCCCATGTAGGAGCTAAGGCCGTCGTTGGTACCAAAGAACACTTCGCCCGTAGTCGGATTGACCGCAATGGAATTGACATCATCCGAGAGCAGATTGCTATTAGCCTTAGTGAAATGTTCCACCTGCGTGTAGTTGTCCTTACTAATCAGATAGGCTCCGCTTCCTCCCGTGCCGAACCATTTACGACCGGCCGCATCAATCGTGATACAGGTGATACCTACACCTGAAAGCAGATAATCAGCCAGGTCGGTACCATCATTGCGCGGCACCTTGATTTGATTGAACACCGGTTCGTCGGCATTCTTTTGGTCGGCTTCAAGCAGGAACGGACCCACCGAAGTACCTACCCAAAGGTTGCCATCAGCATCCTCTGTCACACAGCTGAAGTACATGTTGGTGCTATAAACCGTTCCGTCCTCATTCGTAACGGTCTTGATGAGCTTCACATTCCCCGAAGCAGGGTCGTAGCAGCAAAGAGCTGTCGATGTCCAGTGGTGGTTTACAAACCAGAGCTTGCCGTCGCGGGAGAAGACAGGACTTATCATACTGTAGAGCGAAATGCCGTTGACCAGCAGGCCGTCACAGGGTATGGCCTTCAGCTCTCCGCCCTTAGGAATCTCCAGGAGAGGCTGACCGGCATTCATGCTGTTCAGGAGCCAAAGATTTCCACTCTTGTCGAAAGCCATACTTTCAATAAGCAGGTATTCATCATTATGTCCGTCGATAGCAGAGACGAGAATGGAGTTCTGCGTGTCGTAGTTTCTTACGAGCTTTCCATTACGAAACTCATAGAGCCCGGTCTGCCCCGACGCGAACACATGAGTAGTATCTGTAGGGTCGACAGCCACACATAGATTGTTCTTGTAAACATGCGAGAGCGTCGCTGCGAAGCTGTCGTCATAGACCTGCCAGCCTTCTGGTCTGAGCACCTGCACAGTCCCGGCGTAGGTGTTAGCGGCCCAGGGACTGTATCCACCCGTGACCGTGTAAAGATTACCATACTCAAAGGTCATCATTCCGAAATGATTGTATTTCTGACCACCAGGGCTGAGGGTCTTTGCCAGAGCCATCAGTTCTGTCTTGTCCACTGTCGGTGGAGCGGCATACCCTCCCACAAGCTTCCAGCTGCTCTTGTCAAGGAGGTTGTCCGAAAGGCTGCCCTGATAATGTCCCGAGGGTCCATAGGCATGGATGCTGCCATTGCTCACCTCACACCAGCTGATGCTTGTGTCGAGTATGTAGGTAGCACTGACCTCAGCACTGGCTACATTGAGCCGCATGATACCGAAACCTGTGCACAGGTAGGCATAGTTGCCGCTGACATAGATATAGTTTACCGTCTTGTCCTTCGTCGTATTGTAGTCGTAGAGACTGGCTATGTTCTCCACACTGTAGTCGTCCGACATGATGTCGATATTGCAGTTCGAATAAACTATGACGAGCTTATGCGCCGCAGGGCAGTACTTGATGCGGCCCACGTTGACATCGGAAAGGGCATTCACGCGGTCGAAGGTCTGCAGACTGTGGTCAGAAGTATTATAGGCGTAGAGGTTGTCGGAAGCCTGCACATAAAGCATCTTGCCGGCATCCTCCACGTCCTGCACCTCTGAATAGGCCATATAAGCCTTCCATGTGCCCATTCCCTGAGCCTTGAGCGGAGTTGAATGAAAAGCTAAAGCCACGAGGGTTAAGGCGAGAAAGAACTTTTTCATCGTCAGTATTTCGTTGTTTGTTGTCTTAACTAATATGAGGGAAGCAAAGAATCCCTTACGATAAAAACGCAAAAGACTGTAGTATAGGTGCGCCGGGTATGTTATTTTTTCCTAAAAGCTGTCTTGTCCCACGCCAAAGCCATAGCGGCAGTGAGGAAAGGCAGAGCCATATTAAGATAGGTGGTATCGAAGAGACCTGAAAACCAGTCGGTGTTGTCGAATCGAAACGACAAGGAGACAAAGTTCAGTACGACAGCGGCCAACAGACTCGTTGCAGCAAGAAGATGGTAACAACAGAGGTCTGCTCTCCATCCCAAGGCCGCAATAAGCGTGACAACTACTATGGCGGCTGCGCACAGAAAGTCGAGCCGCGCCGTCTGTAAGGCCAACGGACTTATGGTGGTGGCTCCGGGTGCGAGCTCATGCCACAGAAGGAAGGGCGCACAGGTGAGGCCCAATGTCAGCAGAGCTATGAACGGAAAGGAGAACTTCCGTCCCAAGCCCGTTGTCCACCAAAGAGGCAGAAAGAATACCACAAGCGGCAAAGCCACACTGAGCCGCGTACTGAGCAGCAGACCGCAGACAACGGCTTGCCAGAGAGGCAGGCACCCCGTACTGCGCTTGCACTGCCACATGAGATTGATGCAACCACAACAGACCAGAAAGTTGGTGGCAAGGTCACTGCGCACTGCCACTTCGTAGACAAAGGCCGGAGCCAGACACCAGAGCAAAAGAATCCTGAGCACCGTTGCCTTAGAGAGTCGCAGACGACAAAGCGTCCATACATAGAACAACAGGGCGACAAAGGCCGAAAAGCCTACGTCGCCCAAGAGAACAAAGGGCACGTGCAGCAGCTGCCAAACGGGCAGCGGAGAGCCATAACCTCCTAAGTGGGTGCGTGCAGCATAGGGATAACGCCCGTACAGAATGCACTCTGTCCAGTTATGCAGAGCCGACCACCGATCCACCTTCAGACTATAAGGATCGATGCTGAGTTGCACTGCCACAAGCCCCACTAATGACACGGCTGCCACTACAAGAGCAACCCGCTGCCACGACCGTCGCTCCATCTGACCGCAGAAACACATCAGAAGTCCCGCAAACAGCAAATAGAAGCAGCAGGCAGCCACAGCCACGCCCACACCGATGCGCAACGAGTACTTCAGCACGAAGACGAGATTGACCAGCATATAAGCCAATGCCGCCACTCGGAGAGTCCTTGGATGAGAAACCGTCATCGTTCAGCGGATGATATAGGGCATGACCTTGGTGTCGAACTGATAGAACAACACCGTCAGCACCACCGTAAGGAGAACATACACCGCCAAGCCCTCAGCACTGTAATGAATAAGATCTATGAGAGGCAGGTGCACAAGATAGAGCTCTAACGAACATTTGCCACACACCCGAACTGCCTTCCATGAGCTCATGGAACGGAAGAAACTGGGCAGCAATATGAGGCAGACGGCCAAAGGAAGCTTTATGAGAAGAAGTATGTAGTTATAGCCCAATGTACCCTTGAACTGGTGAATGACCGGCAGGGCCTTGAACAAATAGAAGAAGGCTCCCACGGCAAAGCAAATCATGGAGACACGCAAGTAGCACTTTCTGTCGGCCTGTCCTACCTTATTTATATGTTCCGAAACGAGCAAACCACAGAAGAAAGAAAACGACTGCTCCGCCTCCATCTGCATGAAACAGTTGAGCGACAACAGTCCGAAGATGATGAATACGGCCGAGACATGACGGGGGAAGAAGCGGCGGGCTATCCAAAACACGAGATAACATCTCACAAGATACTCCACGAACCAGAAGGAGGAGTGCACGAAAGTAATGTCGAGCAGGAAGTCGCGCCACCGGAAGGTGCCCTGAATGGCCGTGAGGATGATGAGGAACAAATAGTAGGGCACGATGACGCGGCGAAATTTCTTTCGCCAATACCCGCTGAGACCTTTCTTTTTCCACGACTCGTTGATGCCATAGCCCGACAGGAACAGAAATGCGGCCACAGCCACACTGCCCGGGAGATTGAACACCGGGCTGATGTCGAAATAGAGCAATACATGGAACACGACGATGATGAGGATGGAGATTCCCCGCAGACTGTTTGTCGTTGGAACATCAAGTCGAAGACTCATCGTCTGAGGCATGGACAGTAGTGGGCTCATTCAGAAATCCTTCGACAGCAAATAGTCGGCCAGCTTTCTCACCGCTCTGGCACGATGTGAGATGCGGTTCTTCACCTCTTCGCCCAACTGTGCGAAGCTCTCCTCATAGCCTTCGGGCACAAAGAGCGGGTCGTAGCCAAAGCCTTCGTGACCATGCTTCTCAGTGGCGATGGTGCCTCTCACCTCGCCCTCGAAGCGGTGCTCCTTCCAGCCACCCTGCTCAGTGTAGGGCTCCAAGAGCGAGATGACCGTGCGGAAACGGGCCTTGCGATTGTCTTCTCCCTGAAGCTCGCGCAGCAGCTTTGCCATGTTAGCCTCGCTGTCATGGTCGGTGCCCTCGGCATAGCGCGCACTGTGCACACCAGGAGCTCCACCGAGTGCCTCTACCTCGAGACCGGTGTCGTCGGCAAAACAAGGCAGACCGTAGTGGTCGGCCACATAGTGGCTCTTCTGACTGGCATTCTCTTCCAACGTACTGCCTGTCTCGGGGATGTCCTCATGACATCCGATGTCGGAAAGACTCACCACCTCGAAGCGAGTTCCGAGAATCTCGCGTATCTCCCTGAGCTTATGGGCGTTGTTTGTAGCAAAGACTATCTTCATTTCTTTACAGCTTCTTTTTTCTTCTTTGGCACTTTCACCTTCATCTCGTCAAAGCCCTCGCCATAGACACCGATGACAGCGCTCTGGCTGACGAAGGCGTTAGGGTCGATCATCTTGATAAGACGGAATATCGACACACTCTCCCTCTTCTTGGCCAGGATGCAGAGCACCTTCATGTCCTGTCCCGTGTACCAGCCGTGACCGTCGAGGATGGTCACGCCGTGGTCCATCTGCGTTCCGATGGCGTTGGCTATCTCCTGATATTTCTTCGAGAAAATCATGAACTGCACCGACTCGCGGCGTGCGTTCATCACGTAGTCGAGCATGAAGTTCTCTACCACCATCGTGCAGAGACCGAACACCACCTTGTGGACACGGCCGATGGTATCGCCGAACTCAGGAATGAAGAGACAGCTGCCAATGATGCAGAGGTCGACGGCAATGAGCACCTGCCCCAACGAAAAATTATAGTATTTGTTGACCGATGCAGCGATGATGTCGGTACCTCCCGTCGATCCGTTGTTCATGAAAACGATGGCCAGCGACGTACCCGTGAGCATACAGCCTATGAGGAGCGACATGAAGTCCTGCCCCTCGCCAAGTATCTTCACGTAGTGTCCTGCGTCGTCCACTGGCATCACCTTCTGCGCTGCCCATAGGATGAACGACAGAGCGAAGATGGCGTAGATGGTCTTCATGAGGAACTTCACGCCCAATATCTTCAGAGCTACGACGAGCAAGAGCACATTGATGACGAAATAGGTGTCCTCAATGGGTATGCCCGACGCATAGTAGACGATGGCGGCAATACCCGTGACACCGCCCGTAACTATCTGGTAGGGCAGCAGGAACACAGTCCAGCCAAAGGCATAGAGCATAAGGCCAAGGGTTATAAAGAGATAGTCCTTGGCCTCACTGAGGATGTATTTATGACGGTTGTTCATTTAATGACTAAATTGATGATTTTGCCGGGAACGACAATCTGCTTCACGATGGTCTTCCCCTCAAGGTAGCGGGCACTGCGCTCGTCGGCCATCGTGGCACTGATGATGTCGTCCTTCGATGCTCCCACGGGGAAGAGCTTTTGGAAACGGGCCTTACCGTTGAAGCTCACCGTCATCTGCACCTGCGACTCCACCAGATACTGCTCGTTCCACTGGGGCCACTCGGCATCGCACACCGTGGTCGTGTTGCCCAAAGCGTGCCAGAGCTCTTCGGCAATGTGTGGAGCAAAGGGCGCTATGAGCACCACGAGGTCCTGGAGCAGCTCACGGCTGTGGCACTTCTGCTGTCCAAGCTCGCTCACGCAAATCATGAAAGCCGATATGGCAGTGTTGTAGGAGAAAGCCTCGATGTCGCCCGTCACCTTCTTGATGAGTTTATGAACGCTCTTCAGGCTCTCTGCCGAGGGCTTGCTGTCGTCGGGAAGGAAGGCATCTGAGCGATTGTCGTAGAAGAGGTTCCACAGCTTCTTCAGGAAGCGGTAGCAACCGTCAATACCATTGGTATCCCAGGGCTTGCTGGCCTCCACCGGACCGAGGAACATCTCATAGAGGCGCAGGGTATCAGCACCGTAGTCGTTGATGATGTCGTCGGGGTTGACCACATTGTACATCGACTTCGACATCTTCTCGATAGCCCAGCCGCATACATACTTTCCATCCTCGAGGATAAACTGGGCATTCTTGTATTCAGGACGCCAGGCTCTGAAAGCCTCCACGTCAAGCACGTCGTTCTTCACCAAGTTCACCCACACGTGGATGGGCGTGGTGTCGTATTCGTCCTTGAGACCTTTGGAGACGAAGACGGGAGCAGCGTCGTGGTCCTTGCTGTTGATGCGGTAGACGAAGTTGCTGCGCCCCTGTATCATCCCCTGGTTGATGAGTTTCTGGAAAGGCTCTTCCATGCAGCTGTAGCCGTAGTCGTGGAGCACCTTGTTCCAGAAGCGGCTGTAGATGAGGTGGCCCGTAGCATGTTCTGTACCTCCGACGTAGAGGTCGACATTCCGCCAGTACTCGTCAGCCTCCTTCGAAACGAGGTGGTCGTCATCGTGCGGATCCATGTAGCGCAGGTAGTAGGCACTCGAGCCAGCGAAACCCGGCATGGTGCAGAGGTCGAGGGGGAAGACGGTCTTCTGGTCGATGAGCGAGCAGTCCACAACCTCGTTCTTCACCGTGTCCCAGGCCCACTTACGGGCGCGGCCCAAGGGTGGCTCTCCCGTCTCGGTGGGCTCGTACTTGTCGATTTCGGGCAGCTCCAAGGGGAGACATTCCGTGGGTATCATGTAGGGCATGTCACCTTTATAGTAGACTGGGAACGGCTCACCCCAGTAGCGCTGACGTGAGAAGATGGCATCGCGCAGACGATAGTTCACCTTCACTCGCCCTATTCCCTTTTCGGTGACATACTTCTTTGTGGCTGCAATGGCCTCCTTCACGGTGAGTCCGTTGAGCGAGAAGTCGGTCTGCTTGCCTGCTACCGGCGAATTGATAACGATGCCTTCCTTGGCATCATAGCTCTCCTCGCTCACGTCGGCACCCTCAATGAGCGGGATGATGGGCAAGTGGAAATGGCGTGCGAAAGCATAGTCGCGCGAGTCGTGAGCCGGCACGGCCATGATGGCACCCGTACCATAACCGGCAAGCACATATTCTGAAATCCAGATGGGAATACGGTCGCCCGTGAAGGGATTCACGGCATAAGAGCCCGTGAAGACGCCCGTCACCTTGCGGTCGCTCATACGCTCCAGCTCGGTGCGCTTCTTCACATATTCCAGATACTCTTCGACTTCCTTCTTCTGCCCGTCTGTTGTCACCTGGGCCACATAGTCGCTCTCGGGAGCCAGCACCATGAAGGTGACGCCGAACATGGTGTCGGCACGGGTGGTGAAGATGGTGAACTTCACGTCGGAGTCAGCCACGCTGAACTCCACCTCCGTACCCTCAGAGCGGCCAATCCAGTTGCGCTGCGTCTCCTTGAGTGAGTCGGTCCAGTCGATAGTGTCCAGACCGTCAAGCAGGCGCTGTGCGTAAGCCGAGACACGCAGACACCACTGCCTCATCTTGCGCTGCACCACGGGATAGCCGCCGCGTACGCTCACGCCGTCGACCACTTCGTCGTTGGCCAGCACGGTGCCCAGCCCGGCACACCAGTTCACCATCGTCTCGCCCAGATAGGCAATGCGGTAGTTCATCAGCGTGCGCAGCTGTTCGTCCTCGCTCATGTGTTTCCACTCATCGGCAGTGAAGCTGAGCTCCTCGCTTTGTGCCACGTCGAGTCCCTCCGTTCCCTTCTCTTCGAAATGCGCCACCAGCTTACTGATGGGTTGGGCACTCTGGCATTTGTTGCAGTAAAAGGAGTTGAACATCAGCTGGAAAGCCCACTGCGTCCACTTGTAGTAGTGAGGATCGCAGGTGCGCACCTCGCGGTCCCAATCGAACGAAAATCCTATCTTGTCGAGTTGCTCACGGTAGTGGGCAATGTTCTTCTCGGTTGTAGTAGCAGGATGCTGTCCGGTCTGGATGGCATACTGCTCGGCAGGCAGCCCGTAGGCATCGTAGCCCATGGGATTGAGCACATTGAAGCCTTTGAGCCTCTTGTAGCGCGCGTAGATGTCGCTGGCTATATAGCCAAGGGGATGACCCACATGAAGCCCGGCCCCTGAGGGATAGGGAAACATGTTGAGCACATAGTATTTCTTTTTCTCTGGGTCTTCGCTCACCTTGTAGGTCTTGTTTTCGACCCACTTCTTCTGCCATTTTGATTCAATCTCTCTGAAATTGTATTCCATAAGAAGTGCCTTGATTATTTTCTACCTGTAACCTTATTAATAACATGCAAAGATACAGCAAACGAGGGGAATTCCAAAATGAAATGGAATTTAATTTTGGAATTCCCGAGTGCAGCATATCTTCACATGGAGAGTAAAGGCAACAAATAAATAACAAAAAAGGAAGGAAAACCGAAAAAGCCTTCTTCATCTTGCGACACTTTCATTTAAGACGGCAAACAGCGACGGCCTCGGAGCGGTCAAGAGCATAGTGACACAGTGTAAGTGACACAGCTGGGCCTAGGGAGCCTGAGATAAGCGCCTGAGGAGAAAGGAAGGAAAGAAACCTGATGGAATCAAAACCGTTTTTACAGCTTGGGGTAGTATGTTGTCTGACATGAGAGCACAGACTTGCAGAGACCACATTTTCGATGGCTGGGTTGCTGGAATCGCATTGCACACTTGTTTGACTTCGGCCCCAAAAAGCGTATCAAAAATCAAAGGTCGCCACGAAACTTGTAAAGAAAAAAGAACGCGAAAGTGCCAAAATACGGGCATATTTTGAAGCAAGACTTACTTCGCTCCCAAATACGCAAAAATAGAGAG
>OMVH01000063.1 GCA_900314365.1 uncultured Prevotella sp.
TTGCGGGCCATTCCATTGAGGCTCTGTTTGCGGTCGAGCAGATAACTGGTGCGATACCATACGTCGCGCAGAGCATCGATGTCGAATTCGTGATGATAATCGTCTTTCACTACTTCCAGTTTGCGGTTCTCTGGTGTGGGGTAGCCAATCTTGGCGAAGCCTATGCCACGGTCTTCGAGCAGCTTGCGCAGCTCCTGCTTATGGGTGTCGCTCACTTGGATGACTACTCCGGGATTCTCGGCCATGAGAGCTTTCACGATGTCGTCGCCTGCAATGTCGTGGAGGTTGATGTGCAGACCTCCTTTAACGTTAGCGAAGGTCATCTCCAAAAGAGTTGTGATGAGTCCGCCGGCGCTGATGTCGTGTCCTGCCATTACCCATCCGCGGTTGATGAGGTCCTGCACAGTGTTGAAGCAGTCGGCAAAATACTCGCTGTCCTTCACAGAGGGCACATCACTTCCCACCTTGCCGAGGCTCTGTGCAAAAGCTGAGCCTCCGAGCCGCTGTGCATCAAAGCTGAAGTCGATGTGGTAGAGACTGGAGTTCTTGTCGTTGACTACTACGGGCGAGACGACCTTGCGCACATCGCTTACCTCTGCTCCGGAAGTGACGATGACGGTGCCCGGCGAGATGACCTTCTGGCCGTCGGGATATTGCTGAGAGAGTGAGAGCGAGTCTTTGCCCGTAGGAACATTAATTCCTAAGGCGCAGCAGAAGTCGCTCAGAGCCTGTACGCCCTGATAGAGTCGTGCGTCTTCGCCTTTCTGTGAGCGACAGGGCCACATCCAGTTGGCAGAAAGGCTGATGTTTTCAATTGGACAGGGATGCTCCTTGTCGGTGGCAATCGGAGCCCAGACGATGTTGGTAAGCGATTCTGCCACGCTCAGCACGCTGCCTGCGGAGGCATCGGCGAGTCCGGCCTGTGGTGCATGTCCGAGTGCAGTGGCGATACCTTTACGGCCGCGATAGTCGAGAGCCACGACTCCGCAGTCGGAGAGTGGCAGTTGAATGCGACCCTGTGTCTGCTGGCGGGCCACTTTGCCAGTGACAGAGCGGTCGACCTTGTTGGTCAGCCAGTCTTTGCATGCCACGGCTTCGAGCTGAAGCATGCGCTCCACGTATTCGTCGAGGTGGTCGGCCGAGTAGGTGACGTCCTCATAATGGTGCACCACAGTCTCGTCTTTCATCACCGTCTTGGGTGAGTGGCCGAACATCTGTGCCACATCGAGGTCGAAGGGTTTTACGCCGTCGCCCTGCACGAAGCTGAAGTGAGCGTCGCCCGTAGTCTCGCCTACCACATAGAGCGGTGCACGTTCGCGCTCTGCTATCTTCTCTACATGCTCCAGATGTTTCTCGTCGATGAGCAGTCCCATGCGCTCCTGACTCTCGTTGGCTATGATTTCCTTGGCGCTCAGTGTTTTGTCGCCGATAGGCAGTTTTGTCATGTCGATGCTTCCGCCGCAGTCCTCCACGAGTTCAGAGAGACAGTTCAGATGGCCTGCCGAACCATGGTCGTGGATAGATACCACCGGGTTGTTGTCCTCTTCCACAAGGGCTCTCACGAGATTGTAGGCACGCTTCTGCATCTCGGGATTGGCGCGTTGCACGGCATTGAGTTCTATGCCGTTGCTATAGCGCCCTGTGTCGACCGACGACACGGAGCCGCCGCCGAGTCCGATGCGATAGTTGTCGCCGCCTACCACAACAATCTTGTTGCCCTTCTGGGGCTCTTTCTTCAGGCAGTCGCGCTTCTTGCCGTAGCCGACTCCTCCGGCGAGCATGATAACTTTGTCGTAAGCCAGCTTCTGTCCGTCCTCCTGGTGTTCGAAGGTGAGCAGTGAGCCCGTGATAAGCGGCTGTCCGAATTTGTTGCCGAAGTCGCTGGCACCGTTGGAGGCTTTGATGAGAATCTGCTCAGGAGTCTGATAGAGCCATTGTCTCACGGGCAGCACGTCCTCCCAGTCGCGCAGTGCAGGCTGCTCGTTCTTGTCGGTGCGCAGTCGCGGATAAGCCGTCATGTAAACAGCTGTTCCAGCAATGGGCCATGAGCCCGTGCCACCGCCCATACGGTCGCGAATTTCGCCACCGGTACCTGTTGCTGCGCCGTTGAAGGGCTCCACTGTGGTGGGGAAGTTGTGAGTTTCGGCTTTCAGAGAGATGACGCTCTCGATGTCTTCCACCTGGAAATAGTCGCTCGTGCTTTGGTCTTTGGGGGCGAACTGTTCGATGACGGGTCCTTGGGCGAAGGCCACATTGTCTTTGTAGGCCGAGAGTATCTTGCCCGGATGTTCCTTAGTCGTTTTCTTGATGAGGTTGAAGAGACTGGAGGGCCGTTCCTCTCCGTCGATGACAAATGTACCGCCGAAGATCTTATGGCGGCAGTGCTCGGAGTTGATTTGCGCAAAGCCGAAGATTTCGGAATCGGTGAGAGGCCGCCCGTTCTGTTTCTCTATCTTGTGGAGGTATTCTATTTCTTCAGGTGAGAGCGCCAGGCCCTCTTCCTCGTTGTATTTCTCGATGTCGTCAACGTGCTTGATGGGCTCGGGCTCGTGGTTCACTGTGAAAATCGTCTGGTCGAGACCCTCGTACATTCGCTGCAGCATGGGGTCGTGGTCGGCATCTTTCGACTTTACAGGGAAATATTCCTCGATACGGCTTATGCCCTTGAGGCTCATGTTCTGTGTTATTTCCACGGCGTTGGTGCTCCATGGCGTAATCATCTCCCTGCGTGGCCCAACGAAGAAGCCTTCGAGGCTGTCTTGAGGCAGGAGTGATGCGTCGCCGTACAGCCACGAAAGAGCATCGCTCTCAGAGGTTGAGGGTTGATGGTCGATTTCAGTGGCAATGATATTTTCCTTTGGAGTCTTGAAGAATAGAATCATAATACTATTTTTAGATAGATTTTGTTGATGCAAAATTAGTTAATGTGGCTTGAATATCAAAATTATTAGCTTGCTTTTTTGAGGATATGGGAAAGAATGTTGATTGGTTTTGCAAGTTGGGCGAAGAGTTGGTTTTAAAAAATGCCGGATGTAGAATGGTTGGCGGAATAGAGAGAAGATGCAATGAACTGTGGATTGGAGTTCATTCGATGATAGAACTGTGGAAAGCAGGCATGGGGGAGTGTGCCGGGAGGACAGTCAAGTTCGGGTGGGGCAGAAGCTGCAGGCCGAGCTGATATTCAGCACAGAGCCTAATGGCTTCAAAACATCAATGCCGGCCATCCCGATGGACAGACCGGCATTGTTATGCCTGGAGGACAGGTGGTCCTGGATTTCGTTATTTGCTGAGCATAGCACTCTGAACTGGAGTGATGTGCCCCACGTGGCTGTGAGTCTTGTTCTTGACCTTGAACTTGTCGAATCCCTCCCCGTAGACTCCGATGACATTGGTCTGTGTGACGAAGGCGTTGGGGTCGATTTCGTTGATGATGGAGAAGATGGTGTTGCTTTCGCGCCTTTTGGCCATGATGAAGAGCATCTTCACTTCACGCCCGGTGTAGAAGCCGTGAGCCTCAATGACGGTAGCACCACGATGGGGGAAAACGGCGATGCGACTGGCTATCTCCTGATATTTGTCGGAGATGATGAAGAACTGAACGCTACGCCGCATGGAGTTGACCACCTGGTCGACGGTGAAGGCCGACACAATGAGTACCACGTAGCCGTAGATGACTTGTTCCCAGTTGCGCAGCACGATGTAGCTCGAGGTGATGATGATAATGTCGCACAGCATGATGACGCGTCCCAAGGAGATGTCGCGGTACTTGTTGACGATAGCGGCCACGATGTCGGTGCCGCCCGTAGACCCATTGAACGACAGTCCGAGGCCTATGCCCGCGCCACAGAAGATGGCTCCTATGATGCTGGCCATGAACGGCTGGTCAGCAAGCAGGTGGAGGCTCACGGCATTAGAACTGAAGAGCGAGGTAAGGGCTGTGAGCACTAACACCGCGTAGATGGTCTTGATGCAGAATTTCAGGCCGAGTGTCTTGAGTGCGGCTACAAGCAGCACCGCGTTGATGGCGAAATAGGTTATCTGGGGTGGAATGCCTGTGCCCCAGTAGACGATACTTGCGATACCGGGGACGCCTCCCGTGGTGATGCTGTTGGGAAGCAGGAAGATGGTCCAGCCCATGCAGTAGCTCATCATGGCGATGGTTATCATCAGGTAGTCGCGCGCTTCGTTGTAGAAGGTTTTCTTGTCCATATTTTGAAAGGAATGATAGAGTCAGATGCCAAGTCCGCCGTTGAAGCTCAGATCCTGGGTCTTGCCTTGCAGGATGCGAGAGTGGGCGGGGACGCTGTGGGTGAGCCAGATGTTGCCTCCGATGACCGTGTCGTGCCCTATCGTGATGCGGCCTAACAGCGTGGAGTTGGAGTAGATGGTCACGTTGTCCTCTACGATGGGATGGCGTGGGAAGGGGTCGGTGATATCGGCTTTGCGAACCTTGTGCTGCGGACCTCGCGAACCTTTGTCGAGGGCACCCTCAAGCTTATAGTTCTTGGCTCCGAGGGTCACTCCCTGGTAGAGAGTGCAGTGGTTGCCGATGATGCTGGTCTCGCCAATGACAACACCCGTGCCGTGGTCGATGGAGAAGTACTCGCCGATACGCGCCCCGGGATGAATGTCGATTCCCGTATCGGCGTGGGCCAGCTCGGTGATGATGCGGGGAAGAACGGGGATGCCCATACCGAGGAGCTCATGAGCTGTACGGTAATGTATCATGGCCGCCATAACGGGATAGCAGAAGATTACTTCACTGTAGCTGTGGGCAGCGGGGTCGTCGTTGTAGATGGCTTCCACATCGGTGTAGAGAAGCCGTTTGATTTCTGGCAGGCGGTCGATGAATCTTAGCGTGAGTTCCTGGCTCATGCCGGGCGCTGGTGCTGTGTGGCCATTGTCGCCAAACCGCAAGGCCAGCTCCGTCTGCTGACCAAGCAGCTGCTGCAGACGCTCCATGTTCACGCCTATGTGGTAGGACCGGATGTTGGCATCAATCTGCCTGCGGTCGAAGAATCCGGGAAAGATAATCTCCTTAACAAGGCCAATGATTTCCCTGACGACCTCAACCGAAGGCAACAATGAGTCGGAGTGAGGAAGAATGCAAGCTTCCTCTTCCGTCACCTTAGCCATGATAGCAACGTTCTTCTTGAATATGTCGCTTTCCATATTTGCTATAATTCGGATGCAAAGTTAGTGTAAAGGTGAAGAAAAGGGAAGGAAAAAGACGGATTTTTTTTGCCGTCGTAGTTGCCCTCCCGCCCAGTAGCAGCTGTTTCCTGAGAGTTATATGGCCGTAAGGGGGGCATAGAAACATGACTTTTTGATATAGTAGCACTAATTTTTGACCAAAACTTTGCACAGAATTCGGAAATAACTAACTTTGCGACATCAACTTTAATCAATGATCTTATATCTTATGAGAAATTTTACTTATTTATTGTTGTCTGTTGTGTTAATGCTTTTACCTACAACAGCTAAGGCTTACAAATTGTCCTTCATGACAGAAGGTATCCTGGTGAACCAGGTTACTTTATCGGGCTCTGCGGATGAGGGCTACACGATTACCACTACGGGGGGTGATCCTTATGTTTACACCACCCAATTTACGCCTTCGGGCATTCCAAGTGAATGTACTTTGCTCTCGTTCGATTATCAATGCTCGGCTGAGATAAGTGAACTTCAGCTTTTCTTCGCTGATCCGACTACCGAGGCTCGCTCCATACACCAGAGAAATGAAAATACGCTGAAGAAAACATCGGAGTGGACTCACTACACGGTTGACCTTTCCGCTGCCCGCCAAAACTTCAGTTGGGGTGGCAGTGCAGCCGACCGTCTTCGTATGGACTTCGGTAATGCTCCAGGCGTAGTCGTCAAGATAAAGAACCTTGAGATTATCGACCCCCGCACGGTAACGGGTATCGATGCCGTGAAGGAGAGCAAAGCAGCCGTTGGTGTGAAGGCTGTAGAGGGCGGTGTAGAAGTGGCTACAGTTTCCACGCAGGAGGTTCCTGTCTATAGTATTACGGGTAAGCTCGTAGCTTCTCGGAAGGTTGAGGGCAACGCTGTCATCTCCCTGCCTCGTGGTGTCTACGTCGTCAAGGGCACGAAGGTGGTTGTGAAGTAATTTGCGGTCAATTCTAACTACCCCCACATAAAGTGACTGAGGCAAAGATTCGTCTTTTGCCTCGCCCCCTTTTTCTTGCCTCAGGCTCAGTGTGGCAGCGACTGTCTGCCTGCCAGACTGAATCCGCGACTTTGCGGATGCGAGCAGACAAGCCGGAATTACTCTGTAAGTCGTTGCAAGGATGCTAGATAGCAAACTATCGGGGCGTGGAGAATAAACCTTGCTTTTTGGATTAGCTTACATGAATCTTTGTCCGAACGCTGGGTGTAGTGTTAGAAAAATATTTGCTTACCAATAACTCTAGCCATTTTTATTATGAGGAATTTTAGTTACCTAATTACGACAGCCTTCTTGTTGTTAATGCCGGCTGTGGCAAAGGCCTACGACTTGTCTTTTGTGACAAGTGGTATCTTGGTCAATCAGTTGACGATAACAGGGTCGTCTTCGTCGGACTATACCATTGTCACCACCGGAAGCGACCCTTATGTCTTCACTACTCAGTTTGCCTCTGATATTCCGGGCAACCTTACTCAGCTTACCTACGAATACAAGAGTGATACGGATATCAGCGACCTTCAGCTCTTCTTCGCTGACCCTACTACGGAGCCACGCTCCGTGCATAAGTATGGACTGATGCCGAGGACTACCGAGTGGAAGAGGGTCACCATCGACATCTCGGCCGAGCGACAGAAGTTCGACTGGGGACACAAGAACAACCGGCTGCGCTTCGATTTTGGTACCAAGGCCGGCGTCACTCTCCAGGTGCGGTCGCTGGAGATGGTGGCTGAGGGCGCGCCTACTTGGGCCGATAAGCTCAACTTCGCCAACGGGCTTGCTGAGTACCTGACGGGAAACTATCCTTGCAGTATTACTCACGTAAGCGTCACGGCCGACCAAGTGGTGGTGAGAGGACAGCTCGGAAATCAAGTTGACTGTGCCTTGGCCGAGGTGCCCGTGAATGGGAACGTCACGACGCTGGAGGAGGCCAGTATCGTGAAACAGCTCTCCGGTAGCATGTTCGAGGTGGCTGTCCCGCGCATGGTCACTACGGGCAACATCCGCGACCGCCTGCTCTCACGATGGGTTATCGTTGATGCTGGCTGCACGAAGCCCCTCTCAAAAGCGCGCTATACCGACGAGGTGAATGCTCTGCGCAGTGCGCAAAAGATGACACTCAAATCGAAGAAAGGCCTGGGTGGATACTACACCAACTCCTATTCTTATGACCTTGACTCGCTCCGCGTGGGCAGTGTGACGGTGAACGTGGTGCTCAACGAGCTCATGGGCCTGAGTCCTTCGGGAGGCTTCACTACACCTTATGAATATGGTGGGCGGACCTACTACATCAATGCCTCCAGAGTGGCTGACTATGATGCTGTGTTCAAAGCCGCCACCTCGCGCGGAATCCTCACTCTTGCCATCCTGCTGGCTACACCCGGTGGGGGAGACAGCGGATTCGCTCAGACCATCTGTCATCCCGAATACACCTCCGGGCCCTACACGATGCCTAATGTGGCCACAGAGGACGGAGTGAGACTCTATGCTGCCATCATCAACT
>OMVH01000249.1 GCA_900314365.1 uncultured Prevotella sp.
ATTTGTAAAGGATTCGGAAAGCGTTAGCATTATTTAACGCCCATTTTTTCGTATCAAAAATCAAAGTTTTCCATTGCACACTCTCTCCATTTGGAGCTCTCCCGCCTCGACAAAATTCGGTGTCTAGCAGTAAGACACTACCACTCTGAAAGAGTATAACCGCTTGCGAAACTTTAAAAAAACAAGCCATTCTTCGACTCTTTTCAGAGTACTGTTCGCTCGGAACCAGACTTCAAACGCACGTGGCCAAACTACGAGCGCCACGTGACCGAATTTCAGCAGCAAGCAAATGCAGTATGAGGAAGAGCCTCAACAACCTTTGACATTGGTGAAGTCAGGAAAGAAAGTTGAGGAATGGCCTTTTATAACATTGATTAAGTCTGTCATGAATAACAACAATGACAAAGAGCCAACCACACTATGGTGAAGGTACCAGCGTGTGGTCAGCGTTTCAAGAAAAGGACTACGAAGCACAACAACCGTGCAACGGCCCACAAATGTTGGATTGCATCCTTCGTTTTCTCGCCATGACAGAACTCAAGCAAGCTTGGCTCTGCCCATTTAGCTTATCGAAAACGCTGGATTGTATCCTTCATTTTCTCGCCATGACAGAGTTCTACCAAGCTTGGCTATGCCCATTTGGCCTATCGAAAACGTGCCTTACTGTCAGTTCACGTGATAAGTCATCAGAGGATTGGAGTCGATGTAGTTGAGCAGCTTCCGCGTCAGTTCCACAGTCTTCGACTTCGAGCGTAGCAGCACTGAGGTGTTGCGCTCGTCGTCCACAATTCGGAAATAGAGCATGGTCTGTCCGGGGTTCTCGTCGACTTGCGTCATGAAGTCATTGATAAACCGGTCATCGATATCAGAGCTTTTCACGGTTACCGTGAACTTCTCGATGCGCTTGGCCTTGACGGTTTGCAGATACTGAATGTCGTAGACCTTGAGCTCCTTGTAGTTGCTGTCGCGGAAACGCTGCTGCCAGCGAGCACTCACAAACACACTGCACCCCTCGGTGAGCATGCCGCGCCAACGGCCCCAGTCCTCGCCGAAGAAAGCGAGTTCGCCACTACCCTCGAAGTCCTCGATGGTGACGAATCCACAAGGCTTGCCGCTCTTGGTGAACTTCGACTTCACACCGGTGACGATACCGCCCAAGGTCACCTCGGCCCTGTCGGCCAACTTGTCCTTGTCGGCCAATTCGGAACAGTGAGCAGTGCACATCGTGTTGAGCACCACCACGAAGTCGTCAAGGGGATGGGCAGAGAGATAGATACCCACGAGATCGCGCTCCCTGTTGAGACGCTCGATGTTGCTCCATTCTTCACACTGAGGCACCGGCGGTGTCGGTATTTCGGCTGCATCAATGCTACCGAAGAGAGAGTGCTGCGATTCGTGCTGTTCGCGCTGATAGAGCAGCCCGTAGCGCATGAGTGTCTCTATGAAGGTCTCGCCCTTCTGATTGGGTGCAAGATATTGCTCGCGCTTCAGTCCGAAGCTGTCGAATCCTCCACTAAGCGCTAAATTCTCGAAGTTCTTTCGGTTCACAGAACTGTAGTCCGTACGCTGCGCGAAGTCGAAGATATCTTTGTAAGGCCCGTTTTTAACCCTCTCCTTCACGATGGCCTCGGCTGCATTGGCTCCCATACCCTTGATGGCCGAAAGTCCGAATCGGATTTCGCCGGCCTTGTTCACACCAAACTCCGAGTAGCTCTCGTTGACATCAGGTCCAAGCGTAAGGATACCCATCGACTTGCACTCCTCCATGAGCTTTGTGATTTCAGTAATCTGACTGAAGCGCCGCGTCATCAGGGCAGCCATGTACTCAGCGGGATAGTGAGCTTTCAGATAGCCTGTCTGGTAGGCCACCCACGAGTAGCAGGTAGCATGCGACTTGTTGAAGGCGTAGGAGGCAAACTTCTCCCAGTCGCTCCATATCTTTTCCAGCACCTTCGGGTCGTGGCCATTCTCCTGTCCCTGCTTGAGGAACTTCGGCTTCATGGCGTCGACGATGTCCTTCTTCTTCTTACCCATAGCCTTACGCAGCTTGTCGCTCTCGCCTCGGGTGAAGTTGGCAAGCTGGCGGCTGAGAAGCATCACCTGCTCCTGGTAGACCGTGATACCGTAGGTGTCCTTCAGATACTTCTCCATGCAGGGAATGTCATAGGTGATAGGCTCACGGCCATTCTTGCGGGCTATGAACGAAGGAATGTAGTCCATAGGTCCGGGACGATAGAGGGCATTCATAGCTATGAGGTCCTCGAAGACAGTGGGCTTGAGCTCGCGCAGATATTTCTGCATACCGGGCGACTCAAACTGGAAGGTGCCGATGGTCTGACCGCGCTGGTAGAGCTGATAGGTGAGCTCGTCGTCGATGGGAATCTTCTCAAGGTCGACGTCGATGCCGCGTGTCTGCTTGATAACCTTCACGGCTTCCTTCAACTCCGAGAGCGTCTTCAGTCCGAGGAAGTCCATCTTGATGAGTCCCGTCGACTCTATAACGTGGCCGTCGTACTGGGTGACATTACACTTCCATTGTGGGAAATCAGGGTCATCGGCCGTCGAGATGGGCACCCAGTCGCTGATGGCATCCCGGCAGATGATGAAGCCGCAGGCATGGATACCCGTCCCGCGGATAGTACCCTCGAGCATTCTGGCATATTTGATGGTGTTGCGCTCGCGGGGGTCGGTGGAAGCCTCGGCTTCGCGAAGTTCGGGCGTGCACTTGATGGCATTGTCGAGGTTCATCTTCAGACCGTCGGGCAGACGGTCGGGTATGGCCTTGCACAAGGCATTGCTGCGGTCGAGGGGCAACTTCTCCACACGGGCCACATCCTTAATAGAGTTCTTCGTGGCCATGGCCTGATAAGTAATGATGTGGGCACAGTTTTCATGGCCATATTTATCCATTACCCATCGCAGCACCTTACCACGGCCGTCATCATCGAAATCGGTATCTATATCAGGGAGGTTGACGCGATCGGGGTTTAGGAAACGCTCAAACAGCAGGTCATACTTCAAGGGGTCAATCTTGGTGATACCCAGACAGTAGGCCACCACAGAGCCGGCAGCCGATCCACGTCCAGGCCCCACCCAGACTCCAAGCTCCTTGCGTGCCGCATTGATGAAGTCCTGCACGATAAGGAAGTAGCCGGGGAAACCCATGGTCTTCATGACGTGAAGCTCGAAATTAATATGCTCCTTCACGTTGTCGGGAAGGGGGGCGCCATAGCGCTCCTTCGCACCGTCGTAAGCCAATTTGGCCAGATAGTCGGCCTCGAACTTTATGCGGTAAATCTTGTCGTAACCTCCAAGACGGTCGATGACCGCCTGCGCCTTGTCAGGGGGCAAGGGGTTCTCACCGTTCTCGTCGGTGGTAAACTCATGGAAAAGGTCCTCTTCGGTGAACTTCTTCCGCCACTGCTCCTCCGTGCCGAAGCTTTCGGGGATGGGGAAGAAAGGCATGATGGGACCATGCTCAATGCTGTAGGTCTCCACCTTGTCAAGCACCTCGAGCGTGTTGGAAAGGACCTCGGGAACGTCGGCAAAGACCTCATTCATCTCCTCGCGCGTCTTGAACCACTCCTGTTTGGTGTAGAGCAGACGCGTGGGGTCATCGAGGTCCTTGGCCGTAGCCAGACAGAGCAAGTGGTCGTGAGCCTCGGCGGTCTCCTTGTTCTCGAAGTGGCAGTCGTTGGTGCACACCACCTTTATGCCATATTCCCGTGCAAGCTCCATGATGACCTTATTGGCTTTCTGCTGCAGCGGGAACGTCTCGCGGTTGGCCCTGATATTGGGGTCCTTCACCTCGTGACGCTGAATCTCCAAGTAATAGTCGTCGCCGAAGACACGATGGTACCACTCTATGGCCTCCCGCGCGCCCTCGATGTCGCCCTTCAGAATCTTTGAAGGCACCTCGCCGGCAATGCAGGCTGAGCAGACAATAAGGTCCTCGTGGTATTTTTCAAGCTCCGCGCGGTCGGTTCTCGGACGGTAGTAATAGCCGTCAACCCATGAATGCGAGACGAGTTTGATGAGGTTCTTGTAACCATGATAGTTCTTTGCCAGGACAATGAGGTGATAGCCACTGTTGTCGCCATGCTCCTTCACCTTGTCCTGCATACGGTGACGGGCCACATACATCTCGCATCCAAAGATGGGCTTGAAGGGTTCCTTGCCTTCAGCCTTGAGTTTCTTGTTGACTTTTGCACAATAGTCGGAGAACTCCTTGATGCCATACATCACGCCGTGGTCGGTGATGGCCATGCCCCGCATACCATTGGCAACGGCCTTGTCAACAAGGTGACTAACCTTCGACTGACCGTCTAATATAGAATAATGTGTGTGTACATGTAAATGAACGAAATCTTCCATGCGCCTTCGTTTAATCTCAAATGAGTGGTAAAGGTACGGCAATATCTTGATATTACAAAAGATTAAAAGTATTTTTTTTGTCAGTCAACGAAAAAGATTTAACTTTGCAAAAAGTAACAAAACAATTTGGAAAGAACGACAATAAGATGAAAAAAATAAAGAGAATCCGCATACACCGTGAAGGTACGGACACCCTAATCTATGGGTTTATCGCCATTGGAGCTATTGCACTACTGTTGTGGAGAAGCTTCGACACGAAGATTCCCTTTTGGCTTTTCATCGTCGTTTTCGGCACTGTCTACGGCATAGTTCTGAACTTCTACCGTTGTCCGCGCCGCAGTTTCGGCAAGGACGACACGACCAAACTCGTTGTGGCTCCCGCTGACGGAAAGGTCGTTGTCATTGAGGAGGTCGATGAAGACCACTACTTCCACGACCGCCGCCTCATGATAAGCATCTTCATGAGTCTGTTCAATGTCCATGCCAACTGGTTCCCCGTAGACGGGAAGGTGAAGTTTGTCCACCATCAGAACGGCAACTATCACAAGGCCTGGCTGCCCAAGGCAAGCGAGGAGAATGAGAGGGCCGACGTGATGATAACGACCCCCGAAGGTACCGACGTGCTTTGCCGACAGATAGCAGGTGCCGTGGCCCGTCGCATCGTCACCTACGCCAAGGAAGGAGAAGTCTGCTACATCGACGAGCACTTAGGCTTCATCAAGTTCGGGTCGCGCGTGGATGTATTCCTGCCGTTAGGCACTGAAGTCTTCGTGAAGGTTGGACAAAAGACCACCGGTGACCTGACGCTGCTCGCGAAATTGAAATAGGAGGAAAGAGGAAATGATCAAGCAAAACATCCCGAACACCGTAACCTGCTGCAATCTGCTCTCAGGTTGCATTGCGGTGAGGTACGCCCTAATAGGCGACCCCACAGTCGCACTGACGTGGATTATCATCGGTGCCGTCTTTGATTTCTTCGACGGTATGACGGCCCGCCTGCTGAAAGTTTCCTCACCCATTGGCAAGGAACTCGACTCTCTGGCCGACGACATTACTTTCGGAGTGGCTCCCTCGGCCATACTCTTCTATCATCTCGGAGTAATCGACTACCCCGCAGCCTTAGAGAGCCTGCGCGCCTACGTGCCATACTTTGCCTTCATCATGGCAGCATTCTCAGCCCTGCGTCTTGCTAAATTCAACATTGACGTGCGGCAGACAACCTCCTTCATAGGGCTCCCCACGCCAGCCAACGCGCTTTTCTGGGGCTCGCTCATCGTTGCCTCTCCCGCCGTGCTGACAACAGGTCATTGGGCGTTGCCCATCATGTTGGTGCTCATCCTGGCCAGCAGCATTCTGCTTGTCTGCGAGCTTCCCATGTTCGCGCTGAAGTTCAAGCACTGGGGGTGGAAGGGTAATGAAATCAAATATATCTTTGCCATTCTCACGGTCATCAATCTTGCCCTGTTCGGTATCCTGCGTGGATGGTGGGTGGTCATAGCCCTCTATTTCTTCATCTCCGTGGGTGATGACGTGCTGAAGCTCAAGGCAAAGAAATTATCGACTAACAACCGTAGCTCATTATGATATTCAAGTTTATATTCCTCGTCTTCGCCATCGGCCTGGTAGTCGTACTGTCGTTCATTATGCGCGTTATCAGACAAGTGCGCCGGGGCGTAGACGAATTCCAGAAGCAAGTCAATGGCGAGGACAATCAGCCAAGAACGCGGTCGAAGACCTACGGCAACCGCGAAGGGGTGGTCGACCAGGCACCCTCAAGCACCAAGCAGAAAAAGATATTCCCTAAGGACGAAGGCGAATACGTAGAATATACTGAAGAGAAATAGTCAACATGCCTCTCAGCCGGCGCCCAATGAGTAGGCCGGCCTCCTCACATTGGAATCCCACACAAAGATTCAGCCCCAGCTTGGATTTCTCCAAGCTGGGGCTGAATCGTAATTAGACAGAAAGCTTTCAACCGTTTGTCAGCAATGCACCAACGTACCGATCTCCTCGCCGTCAATGACTTTCTTCAGATTGCCCACTACATCCATATTGAACACGTAGATAGGTAGTTTGTTCTCCTTACACATGCAGATGGCCGTGAGGTCCATCACCTTGAGCCCGCGCTCAAGCACCTCCTCATAGGTGAGGTCGTGGAACTTCTTCGCTGTGGGATCCTTTTCCGGGTCAGCAGTATAGACACCATCCACACGCGTACCCTTCAGCATCACGTCGGCCTCAATCTCAATACCGCGCAACGAAGACCCTGTGTCGGTGGTGAAATAGGGACAGCCCGTACCGGCTGAGAAGATGCAGACATAACCTGCCTCAAGATATTCGATGGCCTTCCACTTGTTGTAGAACTCGCCGATGGGTTCCATGCGGATAGCCGTCATCACCCGAGTCTTCACGCCGATGGCCCCGAGGGCAGAGCTCAGTGCAAGCGAGTTGATAACCGTAGCGCACATACCCATCTGGTCGCCTTTCACGCGGTCGAAGCCCTTCTGGCTACCGCTGAGTCCGCGAAAGATGTTGCCTCCACCAATAACGATACCTATCTGCACACCCGCGTCGTGGACTTCTTTAATCTGGCGCGCATAGTCGGCCAGCCGGTCGGCATCGATGCCATAGTTCTGTTTGCCCATCAGGCTCTCACCCGACAGTTTCAATAAGATGCGATTGAATCTTGACATAGCTGTAATAATAAATGTGACACTCCCTGAGCTACAGCCCTTGGGGGAGAATGAAATTGACTTCCTTGAATCCGTAGGTGCGGAACCTGTCGTCGCGGTCGCGCAGCACAAGATGACCGTCGTCCTCCACCTCTACGACAGCGGCCTCAAAGCGCCCTTCCTTATCCTCATAGGGGAAGAAACCGTGGCGACGGTAGAGCGACTCATGATAGAGGGCAGCAATATCAGTATAATCGCCTTCCATAAGTAGTCCGTAGTATTTTTCAAAGGCCTCCACCACCCGCTTTAGCACCTTGTCGGTCTTCACCTCACGTCCAATGATGGAACAGAGCGAAAGCGGATTGGGCGCACCGCTGCGGAACTCCCATTGGTTGACATCAATACCGGTGCCGAAGATACAATCCTGGATATGCCCACCCGAGAGACGCGTCTCTATGAGGGTGCCGCTCACCTTAGAGTCCTTCCAATAGATGTCATTCGGCCATTTCACCTCGAAGCCCTCGACGAAACTGTCGAGCGCCTCCTTCAAAGCCAGCGCCTCTGCCATAGAGAGCAGGAACTGCCGGCCCAGAGGAACAGACGTGGGATGGGTCAGCATGGAGAAAAGCAGATTCTTTCCGGGCTCGCTCTCCCAGGTATTGGTGCCCTGTCCGCGGCCCGCCGTCTGGTAGTCGGCACTGACCACAAGCAGGTCGTAACGGTCGGACAAGTCACAGGTGCGGATATAGTCGTTGGTCGACGTCGTTTCCTTGAGACGGATGATTTTCTTCTTCATAGTCGGATAGGTGTTCAGTAGACGAGCAGTGGGTTGAAAGCATCCTCTTCGTGCACAAGCTTTGCATCAGCCGGTGACGAGCCCACGACGGTGATGATGTCGAAGCGCAACTCCTCGGTCACACCGTAGGACTTCACGTAGGCATTGGCAGCCAGTCCGAGGTTCCTCACCTTACTGCGGTTGATGGCATCCTCGGGAGCGGTGGGCTCACCGGGCATGCGCGTCTTCACTTCCACAAAGACAAGGGTCGCCTTATCGGGGGTCAGGGCAATGATGTCGAGGTCACGACGGCCCGAATGCCAGTCGCGTTCCCTTATCTCATAGCCTTTCGTCCGAAGATAATCGGCGGCAAAGTCCTCGCCCCATTGTCCCAAGTCGTTGTGAGCAGCCATAAGTACTGGATGATTATTGCAAAAGTACTACTTTTCCTTGATGTGTCAAAAAGAAAGCTGTAATTTTGCAATCAAAACCTTACGAAAATGACAGGAAACGACAATCAGACCGAGACTGACAAGCGCTACATGCGGATGGCTTTGACCGAAGCTCAGGCAGCCGCGTCCGCAGGAGAGATACCAGTAGGTGCCGTCGTGGTGTGCAAAGGGCACGTCATTGCCCGCGCCCACAATCTCACGGAGACGCTTCACGACGTTACTGCCCATGCCGAGATGCAGGCTATCACGGCAGCAGCCGAAGCTTTAGGCGGGAAATATTTAGACGACTGCACCCTCTATGTCACCGTGGAGCCCTGCCCGATGTGTGCCGGTGCCTTGGGCTGGGCCCAGGTGAGCCGCATCGTCTTTGGTGCACCCGACACGAAGCGAGGCTACCGTCTCTTCAGCCCCAACATGCTGCACCCCCGCTGCAAAGTGAGCGAGGGTGTATTGGCTGATGAGTGCAAAGCGCTCATGCAAGCGTTCTTCCGCGACCGCAGGTAGCAGGCGGACACGCTTCTACTTCACCATAATAACAAGGTACTTGCTCGTGGACCAGAATATCTGCGGGTTGGTGATGTGCAGCACGTACTGCTTCGAAGCGTCCTGCTGGAGCGTATAGCTGCTCGACGGATGCAGCGTGAGCACCTTGACCGACTTGGAATACAGAGGGATGGTCTTGTCAACACGGATGTCGATCTTCGTGAAATAACTCTTATTGAAGTTGCCCTGCATCACCTTGTTGCCCTCGATGATGCGCTGCGCCTTCAGCTCCTTCTTGGTTCCGAAGACATACCATGCCGTGTTGAGCTGCATGTCCTGTGTGGAGATGGTCTCCGTCTTGCGTGCATTGTCCTTATTCAGGTCGGCCACATTGGTATTGAGGTTGTCGATGGCCTCATCGAGTTCAGAGATATGTATGTCCTTGGCATCGAGCTGTGCGCGCAGCTCCTGTAGTTGCTGGTCCTTGTCGTTGAGCTGCTTGACAAGGTTCTCTATGGTCTGCCGCAACTGGTCTCCTCGCAGACTGCTCTGCCGCAGCTGCTGTCGCAACTTGGCTATGAGCTCGCGGTTGCGCTTCATCGTACTCGAGATAAACTGGATGTTCTCCCTTATTTGCTGCGACTTGCTGGCTCCCTCGCCGTCCTTGGCAAGGGTCACGCGGTTCTCAGCCTCATTGATTTCGCGGAAGCCCTCTTGAATTTCGTTGAGGGTTCCCATCATATCATTGATTTCGTTGTCTTTCTGCTCTATGATTCTGCTCAGAGAGTCGTTCTGTTCTATCGCCTCGACCTGAGCCGCCTTCTTCTCCTGCCTGCAGCCTGCAAAGGTGAGAAGAAGCAGACCAAACAATGGCAACCATACATTCTTCATACGCTGTGTCTTGATATTTTATTTACGGTTCAACTTTACCTTTCCGGGCTTATCATCTTCCTCTCCGGCAGACTCTGGGTCCTTTCGTCCCTGACGGTCGCATCCAGCCACGACAACCACGAACTCTCCCCGGGGTGCTGTCTCGTTGAAGTGGGCCACAAGCTCACTGAGAGTACCCCGGAGGGTCTCCTCGTGCAACTTGGAAATTTCGCGGCTCACACTGGCCTGACGGTCGCCTCCGAAAGCATCAGCCAGCTGGGTGAGGAGCTTCACCACGCGGTAGGGCGACTCATAGAACACCATCGTGCGCGTCTCCGAGCGAAGCTGATCAATGCGTGTCTGACGACCTTTCTTCTGCGGAAGGAAGCCTTCGAAACAGAAACGGTCACAGGGCAAGCCTGAATCGACCAAGGCCGGAATGCACGCCGTGGGTCCGGGGAGGGTCTCAACGGTGATGCCCGCCTTGGCGGCCTCGCGAGCCAGGAAGAAACCGGGATCGCTGATACCCGGCGTACCTGCATCACTCACCAAGGCTATCGTCTGCCCGGCTTTGAGACGCTCCACAATGCCTGCCGACGTTCCATGCTCGTTGAACTTATGGTGGGCCACGAGATGATTATGAATGTCGAAATGCTGAAGCAGAATACCCGACGTACGAGTGTCCTCAGCTAACACAAGGTCGGCTTCCTTGAGAATTCGGATGGCACGCATTGTCATGTCCTCCATATTCCCCACTGGTGTAGGCACAATGTAGAGTACTCCCATATTGAAAACAAATTTAGGCAAATAATCGGCTCTTACAAAATTTAAGACAAATTCTTTGCTTTTTTTAAGAGTTCGTACAAGTGGAAGCCTCTGTTTGTTAGAAGAATGCACTCAGCACAGCCGTCTATAGAAACGTTTTCCATAGCACAAACGAAGGCTTTCATGATGCTGAAGATTGGGCAAACGACCACCTGGCAATTGGTCAAACATATGTTAGACAATTGGACAACAATTGTCAGACAATTGGACAACAATTGTTAGACAAATGGACAACAATTGTTAGACAAATGAACACACAATTGAACAACAGATTTCAGACACAATAAGAGTCGGATAGAAAGAAAGGAGGCCGCGAACGGTCTCCTTTCTTTGAAATAGCATTAAGCTGAATACCTGCTTCCGGTAAAGTGCGGTTACCAGAGAATGGCCTGGTCGGTATCCGGTATGAGCAGGTTGTAGAGGCGCTCCATACTCATGTTGCCCTTCACGTGATAGCGCAACGGATTGGAGGGGTCTGTCGTGTAGTCGGTGAACTTATAGTCCAGATAGATGGTCATCTGACGGCGCTCAATGTTGGGCTTCGTCTCGTGGGGCTGATTCTTATAATAATAGGTACAGGAGCCCGTGACCTTGAAGTCCACTTTATCGTTAGGATGGCGCAGCCACACCTCAACGGGTCCCGTGATAGCTCCGTCCTCATCCTTAGTGCCGGGAAGAATACGGATAGCCACCTCGTAAGCCTTGCGATTGACATCCTCGTCCCAGATGGTTCCTGCATACATGAAGATGGTGCTGTCGTTGAAGACCTTAGCCTCGCGGGAGCTCTCCGTGGCAGGGTCCTTCTCCTGACCGTCGTCGATGTAGGTGTTGAGGGTGTTGGTGCTGTAAGTACCCGAGAAGTCGTTGAACAGCTTCACATGCATGAGCGCCTTGTACCACCCCTTGCGCGTGTTGAGCTTGTAGTTGGGCGAGGGCTCAATGGTGAGAGGCAGCACCCACTCGTCGCTGAGGTCGATGCCCTTCATATTGAATTTCACGGGGAAGAGAGCCACGTCCTGCCCTGCTGGTATCGTGCAGGTGGTGGTGTCGAGATTGTAGAACTGCTCGGGCAGCTGCTTGTACCAGAGGTCCTCGCGGTTGACAGCGAACTTCACCTTATTAAGGATGGCCAGCGTGTCGTTGTCGACACCGATGTTCACCGTGATGTCGTGGCTGTTCTGCTTCGAACCACTCACGATGACGGGAAGCTCGTAGCGGGCAGAGCCGTCGGCATGATAACGCATGTAGACATCGTAGACACCATTGGAGCCGACCTGCGACTTGAAGGAAACCATCTGCTCATAGAGCTCTTCGCTCCATTCATCGTTGCAGGAGGTGAAGCCCAGGCAGGTGAGCAAGGCCAAGG
>OMVH01000004.1 GCA_900314365.1 uncultured Prevotella sp.
GCCTCGAAGAGGTCGTGAGCATCTCGACAGAGATGCACGTAACCCCAGCCGAGCGAAGCGAGCCTGGGGATAGCACACATCCCCCCCCCTTGCTCTCGTGCTTCGAAGATGCACGAGAGCGTAGCTAACTTCCAGCCTCGCAGAGGTTGATTCATCTGCTCGCGGACCACCACAGGGTTTACCCCTGCAAGGGATAATTAACTTCCGAATCATGAGTCTTGAATCCACTTGAAAAAGTTCGAAAGCGCTATTTTTTTTGGCTTCGTAACAGATTGATAACCAGTGGTATATTTTCGGAGAAATGACTTTTCCCAAATGGACTCAGTCTTGTAATTTGTCAAACGGCCGTCAGCCAAATGTCCGACGGCCGTCAGCCAATTGACCTACGCCCGTCATCCAATCAGATGACGGCCGTTTGACCATTTTAAGATTGGGCGTTCACTATATGGTCTATCACCCAATTATAAAAATAAAGTTCAACCGGGTCAACCCTCATTAAAAATAAGGCTTAAAGTAGTCAACTAAAAGCGTTAAACTACACTCCGGGATAAGTGCAATTAAAGGTCAAACAAATGTCAGCCAAATGGACAACAAATGTTAGCCAAATGGACAACAAATGTCAGCCAAATGGACAACATATGTTGGACAAATTGTTGATAAATGTTTTACCATAAATGCCCTCCATTATTCCATGTAAGATAATTGCTTAATGAAAGAGCCGTATGCTTGCGAAAGAAAAAGTGGCCTTTTTCTTTGCCGTTACCCTTGTTTACAGTAACTTTGCATTTGAAATATACTCCTCATCAATATGAAAGAATTAGCACTGAAGTACGGATGTAATCCGAATCAGAAGCCTTCACGCATTTTTATGGAAGAAGGCGAGTTGCCCGTCAAAGTCCTTAATGGCCGTCCCGGCTACATTAATTTCCTCGATGCTCTGAACAGTTGGCAGTTGGTGAAAGAGCTGCGCGCTGCTACCGGACTGCCTGCTGCAGCCAGTTTCAAGCACGTCTCGCCTGCAGGAGCCGCTGTGGGACTTCCGCTGAGCGACACGCTGAAGAAGATTTACTTTGTCGACGACGTTGACTTTGAGCTGACGCCACTCGCCAATGCCTATGCCCGTGCCCGCGGGGCCGACCGCATGTGCTCCTACGGCGACTTCTGTGCGCTTAGTGATATCTGCGACGAGGCAACAGCACGGCTCATCAAGCGCGAGGTGAGTGACGGTGTGATAGCTCCCGGTTACACCCCTGAGGCCTTGGAGATTCTAAAAGCCAAGCGCAAGGGCACCTACAACGTGATTCAGATTGATGCTGACTACGTGCCGGAGCCCATTGAGCGCAAGCAAGTCTTCGGTGTGTGGTTTGAGCAGCACCGCAACGATGTTGACCTCAGCGACAATCATCTTTTCGATGACATCCCCACGCAGAACAAGGTGTTCCCTTCCGAAGCTTTACGCGACCTGAAGATAGCGCTTATCACTCTCAAATACACTCAGAGCAATTCGGTTTGCTATGTCAAAGACGGACAGGCTATTGGCATAGGTGCCGGCCAGCAAAGCCGTATCCACTGCACCCGTCTTGCAGGTAACAAGGCCGACGAGTGGTGGCTCAGACAGAGTCCGCGTGTGCTCAATCTTCCGTTCAAGGAGCATATTCACCGGGCCGACCGCGACAATGCCATCAATGTCTATCTGAGTGAGGAGCACGACGACGTGCTGCGCGACGGCGTGTGGCAGCAGTTCTTCACCGAGCGCCCCGAGGTGTTCACGCGGGAGGAAGAAAAGGAATGGATAGCCAAGAACCGTAAGGTGAGCTTGGGCAGCGATGCCTTCTTCCCCTTCGGTGACAACATAGAGCGCGCCCACAAGAGTGGTGTGGAATTCATTGCACAGGCCGGTGGAAGCATCCGCGACGATAATGTCATTGAGACTTGCGACAAGTATGGCATAGCCATGGCCTTCACCCACGTGCGTCTCTTCCATCATTAAGCGTCTCTTGCTTGTGGGCTCCATCTACAGGATTATCATCACAACCGGACATACTGATTATGAGCGACATTCAAGAAATCATTGAAGGTGGCATAGTGTTCAGGGGGGCTTCGAAAGGAGGTCCCCGGGAACAGGAGAAGGTGAAGACCAAAGCCCGAAAGAAAAAGTACATAACGGGGGCACACGGTTCGGGCTCTGCCCGTCAGAAGGCTAAGTACCGCGAGCAGCGTGCCAACCGTCATCACAAAGGCAGCAAGGGGTAATTCCTTGCTGCCTTTGTGGTAGTAAAGTAATGTCAGCGGTGTTGCGTGCTCTTGATGCTCCCGCTTTTCGTGAGTGTGAGCG